>NZ_JBOEQF010000129.1:0-6196 GCF_050689315.1 Aerococcus sp. L_32 | reverse complement strand
GGGCATGGTCTGGGCTATACCATAAGACGCTATAGTCGAATATGGCCCCATTAGATAGGAAAAACTGGTTGATCAATTCTAAGCCATAGGTTTCGGGCGAACACTCCAGGTAGCTAGCAACTTCAACGCCCATTTGTTTCACCTGAAAGAAGGCGTTTGAAAAGCTAGGAGTCAGGTCTAAGTTATCTTCCAAGTAGGTGAAAATAGACCCTCTAGCAATTTGCTCGTTCATATAACGGACGTATTTCTTTCTAAAGTAAGACTTTTCATAGGAATGAATTTCCCCTTTAATATATCGGGTCCGTTCTACCATATAAATATCTTCATCCGGGTCACATTCAAGGTATTCTTGAATAGTAGCGTCCGGTTTAATGATTTCAACCTTAACCACCCGACTCACAATGGTCGCACCGAATAGGGTTCGACTCAGCCCTTCAGGTCGGTTTAAGTTGATTTTTCCTGGAATATGGACATCTCGTACAAATATACCCGATCCTTGAACCTGATAAATTTGCCCTTTGGCTTCTAGAATATCTAGAGCCTTGATGATGGTTGACTTGCTGGCATTGAAATCAATGGCCATCTCATCAATTACTGGTAATTTATCGTGTCGTTTCATCTGGTTGTCTACAATGTAGTTGGTGATTTCCTGTGCTATTTTTTTATATTTAACCATGAAACCACCTCCCAATTATTAAGTTAAATCACTACCGTTATTCGCAATCACTCCTTGGTACCAGAAGAATGAATCTTTTCGGTAACGGGTTAAAGTGCCCACTTGTTCATCATCACGGTCTACATAAATGAAGCCGTAACGTTTACGAATCCCTTCGTGGGTTGAAATCAAGTCAATGGCTGACCAAGGATTGTAACCTAGCATCTCTACCCCATCTCCAACAGCTAATTTCATTTGCTCAATGTGGGTTCGTAGGTAGTTGATTCGGTAGTCATCGTGAATCTTGCCATCTGCTGTCAGCTCATCGTAAGCACCCAGGCCATTTTCCGTAATTAAAATCGGTAAGTGGTAGCGTGAGTATATTTCTCGAAGTGTGGCTCTAAAGCCGATTGGGTCAATTTCCCAGCCAAATTCAGTTTTTGGTAAGAATTCGTTGTCTACCCCAAGGAACATGTTTTCTAAACCAGAATTTTCTTGTTGACTCTTGAATTCAACTTTGCCAGATTCAGGTGCTTCATAAGCTTTCACTGTTAATGTATTGTAGTAATTAATCCCTAAGAAGTCCGGTTTAGCGTTGGCTAAGGATTCAAAATCACCATCTACAATATCTGGCAAGGCGTCTTGGCTTTCTAACCAAGTCCAAACTAAGTTGTTATACTTACCGTAAACGGCCATATCAAGGTATAACCAGTTTCTGATGGCATTGGCATTTTGCGCTGCAAGTGTATCTTCAGGGTTCATGCTGGCTGCATAAGCGATGGCGATATTTGGTGCTGGCGCAATTTTCGCTTCTGGTAACTGCTGGTGACAAATTTCCATTGCCTTGGCTTGAGCAACCAACATATGGTGGTTTTGTTGGTAAATTTCTTTGGTCACATTCTCAGTACCTTCAGGAACACGTAAAGTACCAATCACATTACCAACTAGTGTTAACATATTTTGTTCGTTAATAGTTAACCAGTATTTCACTCGGTCCCCATAATTATCGAAGAGTAGCTTGGCATAGTCGACAAACCATTCAACTGAATCACGGTTACCCCATGATCCACGTGCATCTAAGGCAGCTGGCATATCAAAATGGAACATGGTGATAATCGGTTCAATGCCATATTTCAAACATTCATCGATTAAGTCTGAATAGAAGTCTAAGCCTTCTTGGTTCGCTTGTCCTGTCCCTTCAGGAATCACCCGTGACCATGAGATGGAGAATCGGTATGACCTAAAGCCCATTTCTGCCATCAACGCGATATCCTCTTTAAATTTATGGTAGTGGTCCACTGATACTGTTAAACCAGCTGTCCCTTCAGGCAATTCTTTCGTATCTTGACTAGAAGGCCCTTTCCCATTCGTTAAACTCGCACCCTCAACTTGGTAAGCTGACGTTGATGCACCCCAGAAAAATTCTTTAGGAAATTCAATACTTTCTTTACTCATTCAACCATCTCCACCTCTCTATTTAGATGACACCGCTTTCATTATTTCCGAAAAAAATATTGCCCTCAAAAATCTGATCTGCACGAACAAATGAATTGTCATCTCTGAAAATAATTATAAGGGTACAAAATGATTCAGTCAATAGAAATCGCTTACACATTAAAAATATTTTCAAGATTTAATTGCAAAAAAAAGACCTGTAGTCTTATCCTACAAGCCTTAAACCTACAAAAATGTTGATAATTTTTCTGCTTCCTTAATCTGTTAACTCACTATAGTCATGATTTAGAACATCGACGTACTCAAAAGCCCCATCCTGGTAATCGAAAATCAAAGCTGAACAGTTTGTAAAACCAATTTCTTTTGAAATAGAGCCTTCAAAGTTGGTTTTATCTTTAAAGAATTGTGCGATGGCAGCTCCGTGACTAACAATTAAGACCGTTTGGTCGGGATGCTTGTCCGCAATCCCTTTGACTGCTTGACTAATTCGCTCTCTAAAGTCCACTTCCCTTTCACCACCATATCCGGCAAAAAAATCCCCGTATGGTAAAGGTGGGTTCAAGTGTTCAGACTCTGCTTCAAAAGACCCAAAATCCCATTCCTTCAATTCTTTCAACCGTTGGTAATCTTTATCTTGCCCGTAAACAATTTCTAATGTATCACTAGCACGCTCTGATGTCGAAGAATAAGCCACATGGAAAGTAATCCCTTCATTTTTAAAATGGTCCCGAGCAAGTTCAGCTTGGCGAATCCCCTTAGCAGTTAGTGGTGAATCCGATGCCCCTTGGATCTTATGCAGCTTGTTAAATAATGTTTGCCCGTGGCGCATTAAGTATATTTTTGTTGTCATAGTTACTCGTCCCCCGTTCAAAATTTCGTATATCATGATAATAATAGATTAGGAATGCGTTTTCAATTATTTCACTAAAAGGATAACTGCAGAATTCACAAGAAATGTTGATAAACAATGCTATTTGGTTACAAATTTGTTAGAATATACTTAGAGCTATGATTACAGGAGGGTAAATGATGAGCTTTAAACCAATAAGTGAAACTGTTGATTTTGATGTGATCAAGTCACATGCAAAGTTAACTGATGAAGAGAATGCAATTAAAGAAGCGGGCGATGAAGAATTACGTGCAATTATGTCTGGTGAGGACGACCGTTTCTTATTAATTATCGGACCATGTTCCGCTGATAACGAGGAAGCAGTAGTTGAATATGCACACCGTTTAGCCAAATTACAAGAAGAAGTGAAAGATAAAGTCTTTATTGTACAACGTGTTTATACCAACAAACCACGTACAAATGGTGACGGTTATAAAGGCATGTTACACCAACAAGATCCAACTGGTGAAACAAGCTTAATCCGCGGTATGAAAGCTGTTCGTAACATGCACCGTCGTGTTATCACTGAAACAGGCATGACAACTGCAGACGAAATGTTATACCCAGATAACTTACAATTTGTTGAAGACTTAGTATCTTATCACGCTGTAGGTGCTCGTTCTGTTGAAAACCAACAACACCGTTTCGTTGCTTCTGGTTTAGACTGCCCTGTTGGTTTAAAAAACCCGACATCAGGTAACCTAACTGTGACCTTTAACGCCCTGCATGCGGCGCAAAAACCACAAGAGTTAATGTATTCAGGTCAAGAAGTATTAACAAGTGGTAACCCTTATGCCCATATTATCTTGCGTGGGGGTACACTTGAAAATAAAGAAGTAGTGCCAAACTACCACTACGAAGACCTAATAAAAACCATCAATAACTACAAAAAAGAAGACTACCATAACCCATTTGTTGTGATCGACACAAACCATGACAACTCTGGTAAAAACTACTTGGATCAAATCCGAATAGTTCAAGAAGTCTTACAAAACCGTCAATGGAACGAAGACATCAAAGCTTACGTTCGCGGTTTCATGATCGAATCATACTTACAAGATGGCCGTCAAGAACCAGGTGGCGACGTATTTGGCCAATCAATCACTGATCCATGTCTAGGTTGGGAAAAATCAGAACAATTAGTACGTTACATCGCCGAAAATGTTTAAAAATGTATCATAACAAACAAGAAAAAACGAGCTCATGAATTTTTTAATTCAAGTAGCTCGTTTTTTTGATAACGTTCACGAATTGACGAATATTTCTATATAACTGCAGATAGGTCAGATATTATTCAACTTGTGCAAAACCGTAGTCATCCCATGCAGGTACTTGACCACCGTGATATACCTCGTCAATTAAAGTTGCCGTTTCTTCTGTTTGGTATATTTCTACAATTTGTTTAAATGTTTCATTATCAGCTTCATCTGTTCTAGCAGCAATTACATTAATATATTGTTGAGCTGATTCAGAATTTGGCTCTAAGAATAAGGCATCCTCTTGAGGATAGTAACCTGCGTCCACTGCATAACCACCATTAATCACTGAGAAGTCAACATCGTTAACTGAACGGGCAGTTTGTGCTGCATCAACTTCTTGAATATCTAAATTATACGGATTCTCTGTAATATCATCAACAGTTGGTGTAAATGATGCAGACGCTTCTTCATCAAGTGTGATAAAGCCAGCCTCTTGTAATAGGTTTAAAGCACGACCACCATTCGTTACATCATTTGGAATGGCCACTGATTGTCCTTCACCAATTTCTTCAATTGATTCATGTTTTTCAGAATAAATCCCTAGAGGCGTAATGATTGTATTACCGATTGGCGTGAAATCATTCCCAGAAGCTTCCTCATAGTTATTCATGAAGATGATTGTTTGAAATGAATTCAAATCAACTGAACCGTCTGCTAATGCGTCATTGGGTGTATTATAGTCATTAAATTTAACCAACTCAATATCTATATCGTATTCTTCTTTAGCTCGTTCAGCGACGCTATCCCAAACTGTTGTATCATCACCTACAAGGCCAACTTTTACGGTGGTATCTTCCCCACTACCACATGCAGCTAAAAGCAATGAAGCACCTAAAGTAAATCCAATTAATTTAACCAATTTTTTCATCATTATTTCCTCTTTTCATTTTCCTATTTTTTCAATAAAAAAGACCTTAGTCCAAACAGCTAAACTAGCTATCTCGACTAAGGACGTATTTCACGTGGTACCACCTTAATTCAGAAAGAACTTCTTTCCCTTATCCCCGCATCATATTAAAAATATAAAATAGGGCTAGCGGATAACGGCGCCACACGAGTTCATCTTATGACGAATTGTCACTCGAATCACTTCAACCTCAAGGACCATCTTCAATGCTTATCAATAGTTTCTTTCACCAAACGAAACCTCTCTTAAATTGATGCCTATTTACTTATCCCGTCTTCGGTAATGTCTAACTAAATAATAGCTAAATCACTTTACCCTGTCAATGACAGGGAGATTCTGAATTTATATCAAAATTAATCGAAATTAACTATCACATTTCCTGCAACTTATTTTTGAAAAAATAGCCACCCTTTTCCAAATCAAAAAAGTTGAATAATTCGTCTCTTCAGACACCTTCTCCAACGCTTGTTATCTATATTTCGTAATCAAAAACCTTTTCTGAATTATTGATAATAAAACTAATCAATTGAACTGCTTCGATAAGTGTAGTATACAATATCCCTTTCTGTCAGCAAGGTATTTAATTTGTTGAAATTCTTATCTACCGGACAATTTGGCTTTCAAAAACCTGCCATTTTTCGTCCATAAAAAAAGAGAACCATCAGCAGACAGTTCCCACATAATATATCGTTATCGCTTAACCAAATTAAATTTTATCAAACATCTCCGCTAAATAACGGTAAGATTGTAGCCGTTTCTCTTCATCAAAAATCGGCGCATAAACTAAAATTTCGTCTATACCAAGCGTTTCAATTTCATCATCCAGAATGGCTTTCACCGTTTCTTTAGACCCCTTGATAATAAATCGTTTAGCTAAGTAGTCCTCTAACAAGGCTTGAGCCCCAGCACCTAAACTGTAGTCTTTAGCCTCTTCAGGACTCATATTCGGCAAGAGTTGACCAGTTCGAATCCCCATTTGCATCAATTCAATGGGTTTAGCTAAATAATCTGCTTCCTCATCTGTTTCGCCC
>NZ_JBOEQF010000128.1:0-6202 GCF_050689315.1 Aerococcus sp. L_32 | reverse complement strand
GTTATTTTATAACCTTTAGTATAATGGGATTTTGCGTTTTTTATTTCTATATAAAATACATTATAAATACAATATTAGAGGGTTTTGTATTTTAACCCCTTGAAAAGCGTTTATTTCAGCCACATGCTAAATAAAAAAAGAGCTAACTTTCCCCCTAAAGATAAGCTAACTCCTTATATATTCATTTAATTTTCTATATTAGGCTGCTTCAACGCTATCCAACAAAGTCATAATTTCTGCCTCATTTTCAGCATTTACCAATTTCACCACGTTATCAAGGGTTGAACAGAAAATAGCGATTTTAGACAGTAAATCCAGGTGTTCATTATTAACCCCGGCAATCCCAAAGACAACCATTGCCATCTTTTCTTCATTGGGGTCGTCAGAAAAATCTACCCCAAACGGGATTTGTAGGACCGAAATGCCTGTAGAATGGATGCTTGTTTTGGCCTCATCCGTACCGTGAGGAATGGCAATGAAATTACCCATGTAAGTTGTTACCTCATTCTCGCGGTCGAGCATGGCTTCCACATAAGAGGAATCGACATGTCCGTTATCGACTAACAATTGACCTGCTGCCCTTATCGCAGCTTCCTTCGTTTGAAAATCTTGCTTTAATTTCACCATATTTTGATTAATTTCCATTTAATCATCACCCTTCCCTGACTCCTGTATCGCTTCAACAAATAGTCTACTCAGTAAATTCCTTAAAGTTTCTTCATTCCCCGTATTATATAGATCGGTATTAATATTATTTTCGATAATAGATTGGCTGATCCAACCTAAAACTGTTTTAACGTTGGCATCTAGTGGCGCTGGTGCTAACAATAACAGTATCCGTTTTAGTGAGATCATCTGCCGATCCATCCCTTCAACATAAAAGGGACTCGACAGATTATAGACCTTAAACACCGGTGTCTTCACATCTTCGTGCACACTATGAAATAGAGACATATTGGTCTTTGGAATACCAATTGGCGTGGTCTTGTAGCGTTTAATAATTGCCTGTGACACCAAGGCATCATCCGACACAGCAAGTGGTTTCAGCGATTGTATCACTGCCTCAACGGTCGCCTCCACATGCTCTTTGCTGTCAATGTCTTTGACCTCAAACTGCTTTAACAAATCATCCGCAATCAAGATGGAATCCCGCATCTCTTCAAAGGTTAATTTGTAATTATCATCCCCAAAGTGGTTGGTCAAAGGGTTTTTGTGGCCTAGTTTGTAGGTTTCGATAAAGTCCTTTAACAAGTCAATATCCTTGTCAGCTAGTACCGGTGATATCAATTGGTATTCAACCGGGAAATTTTTAAGCGGGGCTGTCGACAGAATCATACTGTATGACCCGACATCTAATCGGTCAATTTTAGATAATTGTGTGATATCCACTTGAAAAATAGCTTGGAACTGCTTTTCTAGCCGCTCTTTGATAATTTTACCCGTCCCACCATAATTGGAGACAATTACTAATAACCGTGGTTGATAGTTTAAAGAAGGCCCTGCTTCGTAAGATGCTGCAAAGTGCATCAATATATAAGCCGCTTCTTCGTGTGAAATATCGGTTGAAAAAACCGCTTTAAAACTTTCTTCTACTTTGACATACAAGTCTTTGTATTGGTCGACAACCGGTTCTAAACTAGTATCTTTGAAACTCGTGATGGGGTCATTTTCAATCCGCTTCAAGGCGGCCCGAATGTGAGAAATTAACCCCTTGTACAAGCGTTTGTCCTGTCTAAAATCGTTACTCGTTTTTTCAGAAACAAGTCGGATAAACTTCTGTACCTTGTAGGATAATTGGGTGTCAAAGTTCACATTGAAAATCGATTCTTTATTCTTAAAATTGATGCCTTCCAATTGGTTAACCAATAAATTGCGCTCATTGATTGGAATGTTGATCTTCAATTGATTAGCAATATGCCCCGTAATTTGATAAGCCAAATTGATGATATCGCTTGGGACGTTGGTCTCAATACTGACAATATCGCCTATGGAAAAGCCTGCCTGGATCCGGTCAAGGGCATAAGCCAATTGAATCAAAACAGGCCGAATTTGATTGTCATTCATCTTCTTACCTGAGTTTAGGTCACTCTGATGAAAACTTTCCACCACTGCTTTCAAACTGTTATCAGAAATAAAAGTGAGGAAGAAGGGTTTATCGATAGCAGCGCCAATTTCAGATAGATCGGATAAATAAGTTGCGCTATCAGATGGAGATAGATTGTTGTAAATGGTTGTCGCCACAATGTTTCGGTTGTTAATTTCATCCACATCCAAGGTAAATCCTTGCGCCGGTAACCGGTTTACACGATTAGCCCCCAATCTTTCTTCAATAGCATCTATATCTTGATAGATGGTATTTAAACTGACAGCAAATTGTTGGCTTAAAACTTCTGCTGTCACCGGCTCTTCATTGACCAATAAGGTGGTAATAATGCCATCTTGCCGTTCATCTTTAGAGAAAACATACTGATTTCGAGCAGTATTTTCTTCCCTCAACATATTTAGAGTTTCCGCATGGCCAACAAGTTTATAGCCCTTGTTCCGTTCGTTGACAATCTCAATATTTAAGGTTTTGAGTGACGCCTCTAAATTCGTAATTTCCCGGTAGACTGTCCGTCGACTCACTTGCAGTAAACTTTGAAAAGAAGAGATAGGAATTTCCGTATGACTATATAACAACTGGTCTAATATAATGGCTTCCCGCTGTGATAGATACATTTGGCACCCGCTCCCTTCTTTTGTTTATTTCTTGCTTGTTTTCTATTAGTTTTCTGTGTTTATTACTTGTTTCTTATTTAATAATGACTTTTCCGATATTTCCAAGTCCTTACGATTCAATCAGCTGGTCGTAAGCACTGGCTTCTAGTAAATCTTCAATGACCAAGCCATCTAAATCTGGATATAACTCCTGTAAGGATTGGACTATTGCTTGGTTTCCGATAACTAAAGTAGCGTCGGTTTTATTGGTATGGACTAAATCTTCAACTGCCACAGCCTTGACGGTCACATCATGGATATTGATCTTCTTCAATTTATTCCGTAGAATAGACGCCGCCATGGTGGTTTTGCCTACCTTATCTTCAAATGGTAGATAGATATTGTCGATATTTTGAATCGCTATATTTGTTGTTTGGCTTGCTGCCGTATTATCTGTTTCTTTAACCTCAATTGGTTGCGCAATCATGGCCCCTAAAATCTCATCATAGCGGTCACCGTCTAAGAAATTGTCCACTGAGATGTGCATACCAGATGGATTTTGACGGCGTGCTCGAGGGGTTAATTCATTTTGCGAAATGACTAATGTACCTGGTTCATCCTGTAGATTGTTAATGGCAGAATTTGAAATAGGTATATTCAGATTGATTTGTTTGGCCTTTTTCCGTAATAATGAGGCCCCCATGGCACTTGAACCCATTCCTGCATCACAAGCGAAGATGATTTTATTGACGTTCTCAGCTTTTGGAACGTCGGCCACCTTTTCAGCTACTTGCGTATTGCCTGTAGTTTGACCTTTAGCAGCACGTTTCTCTGCTTGAACGGCATCTTTAGAAGCTTCAAAATCCTTACCTTCTGAACGGTCAAATTTGAGGATAGCGACCCCAATTGCGAAGGATACCAAGAAGGCACCGAATACACCTAATAGGATACCAAATAAATCGCCCGGTGGTGTCATGGCAACCACTGAAATAATTGATCCCGGTGACGCTGGTCCTACAAGTCCTACATCAAATAATTGGAAAATGGCAGTACCTGTTACCCCACCACCAATCACCGCTAATACCATCAAGGGTTTCATTAACACATAAGGGAAGTACATCTCGTGAATACCACCAAAGAATTGGATAATAAAGGCACCTGGCGCTGAAGATTTAGCTGACCCACTACCAAATAGCATATAAGCTAATAACATACCGCCACCAACACCTGGGTTAATAGACACTAAATATAGAATAGACTTACCGGCTTCTTGTGCTTGTTGGGCACCTAATGGCGTAAATATACCGTGATTGACAGCATTATTCAAAAAGATAACCTTGGCAGGTTCTGTAATGACATTGGCAAGTGGTAAGAAACCGTCGGAAATAATGGCTTGAATACCAACAGAGGCAATATCTGTGATGGCACCAATCGTTGGTCCAACAAAGTAATAGCCAAGTACCGCTAAAATAAAACCTAGGATACCAGAAGAGAAGTTATTAACTAACATTTCAAAACCTTGCGGAATCTTGTCTGCAAATTTATCGTCAAATTGCTTCAACAACCAACCAGCAAACGGTCCCATCAGCATGGCCCCTAGAAACATAGGGATTTCAGAACCAACCACAACCCCCATGGTCCCAATCGCCCCGACAACTGCCCCGCGTTGGCCGTGGACTAAACTACCACCACTATAAGCAATCAATAAAGGTAGTAAATAATTTTTCATCGGGTCAATCATTTGAGCCAATTCTTCATTCGGTAGCCAACCAGTGGCTAGAAATAAGGCTGTAATAATCCCCCAAGAAATAAAGGCGCCAATATTTGGCATAATCATACTACTCAGATAAGAACCAAATTTTTGAATCCGAGTTTTCATAGAAATTTTCGTATTTGATCCTGCATCTGACACTGTACTTGTACTCATTTCTGACATTGCGATTCCTCCTCAAAACTTTTAAATTACTCCCATCATAAATCTTAAAAGCCCTTTCTTCAATGTTTTGAAAGCGCTATATTTGTCGTCATCAAGTGTGCCAAACTTGAAATGAAGGGTTTACTTTTCCGTGCTAAGATTTAGGTGACTTTAGAAAAAGGAGTGGGAAGACATGAAAATTGGTATTATTGGACTTGGAAAAATGGGTGCTAACTTAGCCTTAAATGGCCTTGACCATGGTTGGAACATCATTGGTTACGATGCCTCAGCCCAAGCTAGAGAATCAGCAACAAAGCAAGGAATTCCAACAGTCGCAAGTCAGGAAGCCTTACTAGAAGCACTGGACCAAGAAAAAATCATCTTACTATCAACACCTGCTGGTCACATTACCAACCAGATTCTTCAAGACTTAGAATCAACATTGCAGGCAGGTGATATTGTCATTGATTCTGGCAATTCAAAATACAAAGACAGCTTATTGATGGGGCAAATCCTATTAGATAAGGGAATTTACTTGTTAGATTGCGGGACTTCTGGCGGGATTGATGGGGCTAGAAATGGGGTCAATTTGATGATTGGTGGCGATCCGACAGCCTTTAAAGTTGTTGAACCCTTCTTTAGTGATATCGCTTGTACAGACGGTTATTTATATACTGGTCCTAGTGGGTCAGGTCACTATTTGAAAATGGTCCATAACGGGATTGAATACGGCATGATGCAGGCCATTGGTGAAGGATTTAGCGTCCTAGAAGCCTCAAATTATGACTTCGATTTTGCAGCTGTTTCTAAATTGTGGAACAACGGGTCTGTCGTTCGTTCTTGGTTGATGGAACTTTTAGAGGAAAGTTTCAATGACGACAGTCAGTTAGACAAAATCGTAGGCAAAATAGATTCCAGCGGTGAAGCCAAATACACGGTTGAAGAAGCGTTATCACTGGATGTACCCGTTCCAATCATCGCTCAATCCCTATTTGTTCGAAATGACAGTCAATTACCAGACAGTTTTTCAAACAAAGTCGTCTCTGCCTTGCGTTCCGGATTTGGTGGCCACCCGATTGAACGAAAATAAGCTAAAGTGGCTTAATACATAGAAATGTTAAAACGCAGACTTCAAGTCTGCGTTTTTTGCAATACACTTTTGTTTTCATTTGATTTGGAAGGTTAACCTAGCTTTAATCGGGATTTTACCCCTTTTTCCCGAAATATAAGACCTTATCTATTAACTTAAACTAACTCTATCCGAACGATAATTTATTATATTTATTTTATAATTCGTATATTTATTAATTTATTCTATACTTTTAGGGCTAATTGTGGTTATAATACTATTCAAATTTTCAAATCCGATTAATCGAGTTGAAGTAGTGAAGAAGGATTCACTACTTTCAGCAATTCTAACAATCAATTTGTAAGCAAATAGGCATCCGAACAAAGGGGACAAGCATGGAAAATCTAATTCACGTCGCAAACGGCAAGGCATTAGCTGATATCGTCTTAAAAAACGGTTATGTGATTAATGTATTTACAGAAGAAATCATTCAGACTGATGTGGCCATTATAGGCAACCGG
>NZ_JBOEQF010000127.1:0-6243 GCF_050689315.1 Aerococcus sp. L_32 | reverse complement strand
GAATTGACCTTCTGAGTGCACATAGCATAGTATACCTTTGAGATAATCATATAAAATAATCGTTTCGATGCCCTTAGCGCCTAGAAATTTCATACCTTCCTTTATGGTCAAGGGTCGATTAGTAGAATCATTTAGTAAAACAACAAATTCTTCCTCCGTTGTAACTAGTGTATCGATCTTTATTTGTGAACTAAGAATTGTTGAATTTTTTAGGTTAGTAGTAGTTTTAACAACTAAAGGGATGGATAAGTGGTTATATAACCACTTAAAACAATCTTTTGAAAGGTTGGTGTCAACCAAGCAATAGTCAGAATGATTTATGATTTCACATCTAGCGTTGAGAAAATTACTAGTGATATATTGATATATTTCCATATCATCTACACCTAACAATCGTCTGCCTTCATAATCCTCTATGTACATGTAAGAACTAGTACTCATATCCTCTATTTTTTGCGAATAAGACATATCAATGTCGTGTTCTTTTGAATCCACAATGATTTGATTACCATCTGCATCATTTCCATAAACGGTGATGAAATAGTTATCTGCATGTAATTTGGTTAAATTAGCTGACATATTATGACCAGCTCCACCTATGGCTGTATGAATTTTGCCAGGATTAGAATTTTTGTCGGTTATTTTCTGATGTGACCGTCCTATGTAATCTACGTTTACCCCTCCTATGATAGAAACATAACCAGGTTTGGAAATGAAATATCCTCTACCCTCTATATGGCCCTCGCTAATTAATTTACGAATGATGGAAGCTACCCCAGAACGAGATAAGCCAATTTCTTTGGCAATCTCTTCCTGGCTGATAAAAGGATTAATAGCAATTAGTGATAAAACTCCTTCTTCGTTACGTGTCATGTTAACCTCCTTAGATTTAACTGAGACTGAATTTCAACAATAGTTTACTAAAAATAATATTTTGAATAATTTGTGAGCTTTTTCTCTTATATTATAAACAATTGTTGCTAGAAAATGAAACCGTTAACAAAAATAGGGTTTGTCATAGTATATTTAGTTCACAGCAGAACAGGAGGAGTAAAAATGGAGCTTGAAAAATACGTAGTAGTAATTGGTGGATTAAATATGGATATCGCAGGGATTTCCGGACCTGTCTATCATGAACGTGACTCGAATATTGGTAAAGTGTTTCTTAGCCCGGGTGGCGTTGGACGGAATATCGCACATAATTTGGTGAACCTTGAAGTTCCTACTTATTTAATTACAGCATATGGTGATGATGACTTTGGCTTATTACTTGAAAAAAGTTGTAATGAATTAAATATTAAATTAGATTATGCAGAAAAATTAGATCATGCAAATAGTTCTACATATCTTTATGTTACAGATGATGAAGGTGATATGGTAACAGGTGTGAATGACATGGGAATCGTTGATTGTATCACACCGGCATTCTTACAAGATAAATTAGATATGATTAATGAAGCAGAAGTTGTTGTATTTGATGCTAACTTATCTAAAGAAACACTAGAGTGGCTTGGAGATAATGTTACTGCACCAATTTTTGTTGATCCAGTTTCAGTTTCTAAGGCGGATAGAGTTCAAAAAATTTTAGATAAGATTGATACGATTAAACCAAATGAACATGAAATCGAATTATATACAGGAGTTAAAGTAGTTGATTTAGAAAAAGCTAAAGAAGCTGCGTGCAAATTAATTGATTTAGGGCCTGAGCATGTCTATTTATCACTAGGGTCTAAAGGTATGGTTGTTGCAGATAAGACTCAAAAGCCAACTTTTGTACCAGTAATTCCGACAGAAGTTGTTAGTGCTAATGGTGCGGGGGATTGCTCTATGGCTACATTGGTATGGGCCAGATTCCATTATGGCAATATTCTATCTGTAGAAGAAGTCTCACAATTAGCCCAAGCAGCATCTAGCATCACGCTACAAACTGAAGGTTCAGTTTCAGATGAATTATCTATTCGTTCAGTTGTCCGTCACGCACAATCATACGAGACTATTTCGTACTAATATAAAAGGAGATTATACAATGTTAAAACAATTATATTCAATTATTACTTATGAAGAAGCAGTTCAAACAATCGATGCAGGTGCAGACCATATTGGTTTGGTACCTATGCAAGATGGTGGCGTACCTGCTCATCGTGTAGAACATAATTTAGTAGATAAGATTTTTGATAAATGTAGAGAACGGGACGTAAAAACGGTTGCGATTATGTTGAATCAGGACGGGCAAGAAATTATCGATGTTTGTCAACGAGTAAAACCTGATATTGTACATTTTGCAGGCATGGATTTTACGTGTGATAAAGATTTTGCAGAAAAAATACGTGAAGCTTGCCCTGGTATTGAAATTATGCAGGCCGTTTTAGTAGATGGACCTGGCGCTTTAGAACGAGCGGTTGAATATAGTAAGTTTGCTGATTGGATTCTTACGGATACTGGATTAGCGCCGGACACTGGAATTGGTGCATCTGGCGAAACTCATGACTGGGATATTGATAAGGCGATTGTTGAAGCTATTGATATTCCGGTAATTATGGCAGGAGGTTTAGGACCAGATAATGTTGAGGAAGCAATTCGTTATGTTCGACCTGCAGGTGTAGATTCGCTGTCTAAAACATCAATCAAGTATGATGGTGGACATATGGAAAAAGATATTGAGAAAGTTCGTTTATTCTGCGAAAGAGCGGATAAAGTAGCGGCTGAATTAGGATTATAAAGAGGAGCGGTTTTATATGAATTATAAAATGATTCAAAGTGTAAATATTCTAACTACAGACAACTTTGTAGAAGATGCAGTTGGTGTGCTCCAAAAAGGGGGGTATTCAAAACCTTTAATTGTTACCGATGAATTTATGGCGGGAACTGATTTAATGAAAGCATTTCTGAACAAAATAACCGATGCGGGATTGCAATACTATATTTTTGATTCAGTAAAACCGGACCCTGTTATATCCACAGTTGATAATGGATACGAAGTTTACGCTGAAGAAAGTTGCGATGCAGTTCTTGCTATTGGTGGCGGTAGTGTATTAGATGTTGCCCGTGGTATTAATATCTTAGCACATAATGGTGGAAAGATTATTTCTTACATAGAAGGAAAAGTAGTACAGCATTCCCCAGGGCTACTCTCAGTACCAACCACTTCTGGAACAGGTAGTGAATTGTCTAACGCGGTGGTCTTAACAGATCCGGAAACTGATTCAAAACATACAATTTTAGCTGATAGTGCCAAGAGTGAAGTGGCGATATTAGCTCCAGAGTGGGTACTTACACTACCCTTAGGACAAACGATAGCAACGGGACTAGATGCATTTTCACATGCAGCTGAAGCTTATACATCTAAACTAGCAACACCAGTTAATGATGCGATTTGTGAAAAAGTAATGTTTATTATTGTCAACTACCTACCTAAAGTTATTGGAAATCCAACTGATAAGTTAGCAAGATCGAAGATGCAAGTTGCTGCAGCTTTAGGTGGATGGGCTATTAATAATGGGGGAACTCATATCGGGCATTCAATTGCACATATTACCGGTGCAGAATTCCATGTACCTCATGGTATGATGTGTGCTTATGCATTACCAGCGGCGTTAAAATATGTGTCTGATGCCCAAACTCGGAAAGTGAAAGAGATTGGACAAATTTTGGGGTTAACATTTAATGGTGATGAAGATGCCGATCAAATTGGGGATTTAGTGTCGAAAGCTTATATTCATTTCAGAGATGTAACTTTAGGGATGCAACCAATTTCTAAATTCAATATTGATAAGGAAGTATTTATTAATCTTTCGTCAGAAGTTGTTAAAGAACGTTTTGCACCAAATACACCATTACCCTTAGATGAAGAAGTTGTAAGAAGATTAATGACAGAGATTATTGAGGGTGAATAATTATGGGAATTATCAGAAACATCATTGGAGTTATATTGATTTTGGCAATTGCTTATTTTGCATCTTGGGATAGAAAAGAAATCAAAAATCGCTTAGTAAATATTGGTGTAATGTTTGTTTTGATGTTTATTGTAGCGTTCGTATCTTTACGTACAACATTTGGTATTTCCTTATTGCAAGGAATTTCAAATGCCTTTGCATGGTTAAATGTACAAGCCCAAGGAGGCATTAATTTCGTTTTTGGTGGCATTATGTTTGAAGAAGGCGCTACCGTATTCTTCTTTAACGTATTATTACCAATTGTATTCTTCTCAGCTTTAATTGGTATTTTAGACTATTTGAAAATCTTACCTTTTATTATGAAATGGGTAGGTTGGGCAATTAATAAAATTACTGGTGTTGGCGAGTTGGAAAGTCAGTATTCTATTATGACTACAATGATTGGACAACCAACTGCATATATGACCATTAAAGACCAAATCCTAGCGATGAGTGGGAAGAGATTGTTTACATTTCTAATGACCTCTACATCAACAGTTGCAGCATCTACTCTGGCTGCGTATATGGAGATGATTCCTGGTGAATATGTTGTAGTTGCAGTATTCCTAAATATCTTCGCAACATTCATTATTTCTAGTTTTATTAATCCATACGATACGGCTACAGAGGATAAATTTATGGAAGAAAAAATGAATGCCAATAAACCTGCTGATGTTGAGAGTATATCAGAAGTGGAAGAAGAAAATGAAGTGAAGCCTAATTTTATTTCTGTAATTAGTGATTATATTTCTAATGGTTGGGGGTTAGCAGTCGCTGTAGCAGCTACACTGGTAGGATTTGTTGCGATTATCACATTTTTGAATAACGGACTAGATGCTTTAGTAGGTGTTACATTTACGGAAGTCGTTGGGTACATTTTCTCACCAGTTGCATTTGCTATTGGTGTACCAAGTGTGGATATTGTGGAAGTTGGTTCTATTATGGCACAAAAATTATTTACCAATGAGTTTGTGGCATTAGCTGAGGTAGGTAACCTGACTGGTATTATCTCAGAAAAATCTTTAGCGATGATTTCAGTATATTGTATGAGCTTTGCTAACTTAGGTACATTAGGTATTGTTACTGGCGGTATTAAGGCTATCAGCGAAGAAAAAGCTGGAATCGTTGGTGGTTACCTGGGCAAATTACTGCTTGGCGCGACATTGTCATCATTGCTTGTAGCGGCGATAGTGGGTATGTTCTTTTAACTTTGATAACATAATATAGAAAACAGGCAGGTAGATTAATGAAATCTACCTGCCTGTTTATTTTTGTTATAAAGAATGTTATATATCTGTGGTGAAAAAGTGGTTTTCGTTTGGATTAGAAAATCATTGTGTCTGCGCCGTATGGTTGACCTTGAGCTTCTTGCGCTAAGACATTTAAGAAGTTCCAAGGACGGCTGAATTCTGGTTGGAAGAAGAAATCAGCTTGCGCTAATTGGTCTACAGTCCATTCAGCTTCAATCGCAACAGATACAGCATTAATAGCTTGAAGAATGTCATAAGTTGACATTAATTGAGCACCTAATATACGACCGTTATCTGCATCGTAATGAAGCTTCATTAAAACTTTTTCTTCGTCATGCATAAATGAAGGACGGATTAAGTCTTCTTTGTAAACAGATTTCACATTTCCTTGGTAAGAGTTTGCGTTAGCATCCTTGATACCAGTAGTAGCGAATTTGTAGTCAAATACAGCAAGACCTGATGTACCGTTTACACGCCCAATTTTAGCCTCTGCGTCACCACTTGCGTGACGAGCCATGATGACACCTTGGCGACGAGCGTTAGTTGCTAAAGCAATGTAAGCTTTGTCGTTTGTAGGTGCAAAAGGAATAGCAGTTGCATCACCTGCAGCGTAAACATCTTTAACTGAAGTTTCCATGTGTTCGTTGACTTCAACAAAGCCGCGACCATCAAGAGTTAAAGTGTCTTTCAACCATTGTGTGTTTGGACGAACTCCAACACTGATAATAACTGTATCTGCTTCGTAAGTGCCTTTGTTAGTGACAACAGCAGTTACTTCGTTGTTTTCGTTGACTTTAAATTCTTTCACACCTTCGCCAGTTTTAATCTTCATACCTTTTTCTTCCATATGTTTTGTTAGAAGACTAGTGAATTCACTGTCAAGGTAAGTTGGTAAGATTGAATCAACAAAGTCGACAACTGTTACGTCGATGCCAGCTTGTGCGTAAGCAATTGCTGCTTCGATACCGATGTAACCAGCACCAACAACTACAGCTTTTTTAGCTGAAGACATACGATTTTTCACTTTATCTGCCCAGTTTCTACCACGTAAGTAGAAGATA
>NZ_JBOEQF010000126.1:0-6268 GCF_050689315.1 Aerococcus sp. L_32 | reverse complement strand
TTGATCTACTAATACTGACGTATAAGAAGTTGTCCCAAGTATCTCAAATAAAATATTGTCGATAGCAGGCGATTCCTGATGGGCTTTGGCAGCTTCAAGTGCAGCTAAGCCATTTTTCAAGACACGTTGGTTAGCCCCTTGGACAATATGGACACCGATTGTATTATTGTAGGCTAATTCTCGTCCTTCAGCTGAAAAAGATACTTCCACTTCTTTGGAAATTGCGTCACCGATTCCGGCCCAAATGTATTGCTCAGGTGCTTCAGCAATAATAGTTGAGTCGGCAAATGAATGGACGGCCGGTGCATGTAACCAGTATGAACCCGCTGATTCATGGTCGTCATTGTATAAGACGCAAACTGCTGAAGTTGGCGCACAGTTTGAGGCAATTGTTGGGAAAGTGAAAATTGGCTTTTCAAGTTTAGCTGAAACTGTTTTACCAGTATCAATGGCACGCCCGCCACCGACCGCAAAAATCATATCTGCTGCTTGAACTTGGTTTAAAGCGGCAAGGCGGTCAATGTTGGAATAAGAAGCTTCGCCCCCATACCATTCAATGGCGGTAATGCTTAAACCGGCTGCTTGAATCGCTGGTTTCAATCTTGGTAAAGCCTTTTCTAAAGCAGTTTCTCCACCTATGATGGCTACTTTCTCTCCTGCAAAACCTGCGTATTTTTTAATATCGTCATAGGCATCCGGCCCGATCGTAAAGCTTGGTAAATTCACTGATATACTCATATTCATTTCCTTCTTCCTTGAATTCATTGCAATTAATATACCATTCAACATATCAATATTCGAAGAATCGACCTCCTATTTTGGGTACCGATTAGCTATCAATTGTTATCCTTATTCGCTATCTTCTTGAAAAAGTAGTCTAAGTTGACCCTACCCCAGTGTTTGTTGGTATAATAGATAGGAAATCAAAGTTTGGAGTGACAGTATGAATAATGAAGTATCCACATATAAACAGGTCATCGGTGTTACCGGAAACCATAACGCACTAGATCATGACTGGGATGAATTTATGCGTGATTATAGTCCCCATGGTTATAGCAAATCTTTAACCAAAGCCGGGCATATTCCGATTATTATCCCTTTACAAGAAGACTTAGCCTTGGCAGAAATGTATGTTGCCAAATTGGACGGGCTTGTATTTACTGGTGGCCAAGACGTTTCACCGCTACTTTACGGCCGTGAGCCTTCCCCTAAATTACAAAGTGTCTATCCCCCACGAGATCGTTGGGAACGGGCTCTATTTGAAGCTGCCACCAAAAAGAATATCCCGATATTAGCTATTTGCCGCGGTTTCCAACTAATTAATATCCTACTCAATGGGACAGTTTACCAAGATTTAAGCGAATACCCAATCGGGCAGGCCAATGCCGTTCAGCACATACAGAATTGGAGTCGTATGCACTTCCCGCACCACTCAATCCAATTGGAAAAAGGGTCTATCATCAGCAACCTGTTTGATAATCCGAAAACACTACTGATCAATACCTATCACCACCAAGTGATTGAAGACCTATCACCCCTACTTAAGGCAACAGCCTGGGCCAATGATGGGGTCATAGAATCCTATGAAGTGGACAAGTCCAAATCGACCTATAATATTTTAGGGGTACAGTGGCATCCGGAAATGATGACAGATAACATTGAAGACAATATGCTACCAATATTTGAGTGGTTCCACAATTTCTAATAATATTAAACGCTTTCTTTTTCTAGTAAGTTCGTTTAGAATGTAATAGATTTATATTCAAACTATAACAGAAATCAGGAGGTGATTTTTCTTTATGAAGTTTAGAAAATTATTGTGGTTGATTATCCTACCTTTCCTTGTAGCCTGTGGTTTAACAGCTGGCTCTGGGGATGCTAGTGAAAGTAGTACAGCAAGCGACAAGACAACAAGCTCAAGTGAAACTAATGATATAGGCAGTACTAGTGACGAAGTGGTCAACTTAAAAGTCGGTGTAGTGTCCGCCATCACGGAAGACATTTGGCAAAATGTTGCTGACCGTTTAGAAGAAAACGGGACGAATATTAACCTGGAAGTCGTTCTTTTCAGTGATTTCGCCACAGCCAATACAGCCTTAGTTGAAGGCGATATTGATTTAAATAATTTCCAATATATCCCCTTCATGTATACCTTTAACCAAGAACAAACACAAGGCCAGGAAATTCGTCCTATTGCCTTTACCTTAGTATCTCGTTTAGGCCTATTTTCTAGTGATGATGCCATTGATTCGCTTGAAGATATTCCAGAAAATGCAATATTAGGGATGAATGATGATGCTGTCAGCATCGGTTATATCATGAATTTCTTAGATGCTAATGGCGTCATCACCTTAGCTGACGACGCGAGCACTATCCCTACCGAAGATGAAATTGTAGAGAATCAAAAAAACATTCAATTCAACTATATGCCAGCTGCCCAGCTACCACGTGCTTTACCTGATTTAGACTTGGCTGTGTCTGCTGTGTCTTACTTTGTAGACGCTGGTATGACCGTTGATGACGCCATCATTTTAGAAGATCCAGAACAAACACCGCCAGAATACTTCCTATCGATTGCAGTGAGAGAAGATGAGCTAGACGACCCTAACTTACAAACCGTTGTTGATACTTATATGACGCCGGAAACCGATGAATACGCGGCTTCTATTAACCCAATCTACACCCCAGTTTGGCAACTGGGTATCGACGCTAATCAAACCTATGAAGACTATACTACTGAACTAGAAAATCAATAAAAAAAGTAAATGAATACAACAGTAAGATAAGCTGCAAAAAAAGAACTGCCTGCTCACTCTAGTTTAGAGAAAGCGGCAGTTCTTTTTTTTAAATGACTTTTGTTAATTATTCACTTTATTTTTACGGAAATATTTATCTAATTCTGTCACCAATAAGACAATAATACCTGCACCAATGGCAATCAACCAACCGACCAAGGAAATACTTTCAGTTGAGAAAGCCCCTTGCATGAATGGCACATAGGTCAGTAATAACTGTAAAATGACCATCACGCCGATAATCATAAAGGCCTTTGGATTGGTAAAGGATGCCTTGGAGAAAGCTGACTCGCTTGTACGAATGTTGAAGAGATAAAATACTTTACTCAAGACAACCGTGTTCACCATAACGGTAGAGGCAACAGCCTCACTAACCCCTTGACCTAGCAACCAGTCATGGGCAATTAAAGAAATCACAGCCATCAGAACGGATACATAAGCCATCTGCCAAACGTCATGTTGACTCATCAACTTGTTGCCGGTTTTACGCGGTTTCCGGTTCATAATACCTGGTTCAGCTGGTTCAAAAATGAAGGCAAATTGGATGGTAATGGCAGACACCATGTTAATCCATAGTAATTGCGTCGCTTGTAGCGGTAATTCCTTTTGCATCATGATTGTAAAGGCAATAATTAACCCTTCAGCAAAAGATGTTGGTAATAGGAAAAGGATACTCTTCTTGATGTTATCGTAGATCCGGCGGCCTTCGCGTATAGCTTGAGACATGGTACCAAAATTGTCATCGGTTAAAATCATATCCGCTGAATCCTTGGCCACATCCGTACCAGAAACACCCATAGCTACACCAATATCCGCACGTTTAAGGGCTGGCGCATCATTTACCCCGTCCCCTGTCATAGCTGTAACTTTGCCTTTGGCTTGGAGCGCTTTGATAATATCTAGCTTGTTTTGTGGCGTGGTTCGGGCAAAGACTTGGTTGCCTAAGACAGCTTCCCGGAAGCTATCTGTATCCATTTGGTCCAGTTCAGCACCCGTTACAGCATGAATTTCCTCAGCTAAGCCCAGTTTCGCCCCAATCGCTTTGGCTGTTAGGGGATGGTCACCGGTAATCATTTTGACATGGACACCTGCTTGATTCATTTCTTTAAGGGAAGCAATTACTTCTTCCCTTGGTGGATCAATAATCCCTGCGATCCCAAGCAATCGAATACTTTGATCTAAAATCTGATCGTCAATAGTCACCGTTTCTTGGTCAATCAGTTGATAGCCAACAGCAACTACCCGCTTCCCTTCTTTAGATAGGCGACGGACATGGTCTGACCAGAATTCTTGGTCAAAATGAGGGTCTTGTTTCTTCACCATGTCAAATAATTTATCTGGTGAACCTTTCATAAATAGGATTCGTTCTTGTGCTTGATTCGTCACTAATTTCGCCATATAGCGGTTGTCTGAATCAAATGGTAACATGTCTAGTTCAGTGTACTCAGGTTGCTCAGGGTAAGCAAATACCTTATGGTAAAGCGTCAAGAATGACCCATCCGTTGGTTCCCCGTTAATGGTCCAAGGGTTGGCTGCTTCTTCACCCTTCACTAAGACCGTATCATTGGCCTCATAACCTGCCTCTAAGAATAATTGTAGGGTTGAATTTTCTAATGGATTTTTTAGCGCATCATTACCACTTACCGGTTGAATCTCACCTTTTGGCGCATAACCGTCTCCTGTTACTTCATACACTTGATCAGCCAGGACAATATCTTTAACCGTCATCTCATTCTTGGTCAGGGTACCCGTTTTGTCAGTGGCAATTACATCCACTGAACCTAGCGTTTCAACTGCTGGTAAGGTTTTGATGATGGTGTTTTTATTCTTGGCCATATCGCTAACGCCCATAGCCAAGACCACTGACGTTGTTGCTGGTAAACCTTCTGGAATAGACCCAACAATCATCGTAACAACTGCAAGCGTTAAGACAGAAATGGCATAGGTCTGTTGGATTAGACTCAGGATAAATAAGGCAATGGCCACACCCATGATGACATAGGTAATCCCTTTCCCAAGGCCATCAATTTCCTTCATCAAAGGCGTTTGGCGGTCTTCTGTTGCATTTACCACAGCCGAAATTTTACCGATCTCAGTATATTGGGCTGTAGCCACAACGATCCCCTTACCCGACCCTGAGGTCACGGATGTTGAAGCAAAGGCCATATTGACCCGCTCAGCTAGGGGCGTCGCTTCATCTGCTACAAGGTCAACAGCTTTTTCAACCGAATCTGTTTCACCTGTTAAGGCCGACTCCTGAATCCGCAGGTTATCTGCTTCAACAATCCGTAAGTCAGCAGGTACATTATCCCCTGCTTCTAGGAAGACAACATCCCCTGGTACCAATTCTTCGGCTAGGATATCTTGACGGACCCCATTTCGATATACTGTCGCCTCCGCAGATAACATTTCCTTGATTCGTTCTAAGGCGTCAGACGCATTGGCCTCTTGGAAATAACCGATTAAGGCGTTCACTACCACTACGATACCGATGATGATAGCATCCGAATAATGGCCCATTAATAAGGTCAAGAAGGCTGAGAACATCAAAATATAGATGATCGTGTTATGAAATTGACGGAGTAAAATTCGCCACTTCGACGTTTTGTTGGCAGTTAATTGGTTGTAACCATATTTGTCCAACAATTGCCTTGCTTGCTCTTCGTCCAACCCTTCATCAATTGAGTTGACCTGATACTTCTGTCGTATTTCTGACACTGATAATTGAAAGTCTTTTTTATTCATGAAATTTTTCATCCTTTTCTTTTTAAACTATTTGAGAACACAAAAAAGCCCCTTATTTAGAAAGTTCTTCTAAACAACGCACTGAAATATGTTCTATTCAATTAAAAAGTAAAGAAATTTAAAAAAGTACCTCTGCTCACCGTCTGTCGAGTCACTAGACATTCGTTTACCACCTCCAAATAGTTTAATTAACATTCTAGCAAACGTATTTTAACCAATCAAGAGATTGTACTTCAAGAGTATCTTAAGAAAAAACCACCTAAAGTTGATGGGTTTTGCGTCCCTACTTTAGGTGGTTCTTGTGATGTATTAATTTTTTGCAAAATAATGTCCGAAGTTTTGATAACAATTAATTACGATTAAGTAAATAACATTAATCAGCGCGCAAGGCTTCAGCGGCGTCTTTCTTCGCTGCCATCCGGGCTGGAATATGACCACCAATAACTGTTAAAACAGTTGAAATGATCAATAGGACGACTGCATGTACTGGGTCTAAAATGGCTACATTTTTTAGATCTGTTAAGGATTCTATCAGCATATTGATTGGGAATGTTAATAAGTAAGCAGTCCCAACACCAATTAAACCAGAAAGTACACCTAGGATTAAAGTCTCAGAGTCAAATACACGGGTGATGTCTTTTTTTCGAGCACCTAAGGCTTTAAGAACACCGATTTCCTTGGTACGTTCAAGGACTGAAGTATAGGTGATGATCCCAATCATGATCATT
>NZ_JBOEQF010000125.1:0-6450 GCF_050689315.1 Aerococcus sp. L_32 | reverse complement strand
TTGCATACTTGGCAGACTCTCAATCAGCCCATCCCATAAATTGGCGATATCATTCAAGTCTTTCTTAGTCGCTTGATTTAACACTTGGAAGACCTTCGTCAGATTTGGCGTAAAGGCCGTAGCATTCCCTGACCGCTTAGCCGGCTTACTTGGCGCAGGTTTAGCTGGCTCTCCGCCCCCATTTTGGACCTGTGCCGTTAAATTCGCCACTTGTTCTTGCAATTCAGCTAACGCTTGACTCACTTGCGTTGGCAAGACATGGTCACCTTCTTGGTTAGCCACCACTTGTTGGTTACCACTTTGACCAACAGCCGACTGACTACCGATTTGGCTAGCTACCTGAACCGTTGCCACCTCTAGATAGATCGTTGGTTGCAATGAAAAACGAATCTCTGCCTGCGTTTCTCGGAAAACTTTCATCATCTTATACAAGACATTCACATCAATCGTTTTCGCTAGACTATAAAAGGCTTCGTCATAACGTTGGGTCAACTCTTCAATCTCAGCCGTATCCGCCTTGGTTTCCTTGGCAATCATTAAATCACGCACAAAAACCAACTGCTCTTCCACAAAACGCGCCGCATCTTGACCACCAGCCAATAAAGCATGTAAGTGGTCTAATGCTGCCGTCACTTGCCCATTAGCTAGGGCCTCCGTATATTGAACCAACTGCTCTTCAGACAAGGCCCCCGTCACCAACCGACTCGTTTCAAGTGATAAAGTCCCATCGGAAAAGGAAATCACTTGGTCTAACAAGGATAAGGCATCTCGCATCCCACCGTTTGCTGCCCGAGCAATTACAGTAAGGGCGCCATTCTCATATTCAATACCGTCCTGGTCCAAGATAAATGCCATCCGGTCCTCAATCGCCTGACGTGAAATACGTTTAAAGTCAAAACGTTGGGTTCTTGAAATAATCGTTGCAGGTATCTTATGTGGCTCAGTCGTTGCTAAAATAAAAATGACATTAGCTGGTGGTTCTTCTAAGGTTTTTAATAAAGCATTGAAAGCACCCGTTGAAAGCATGTGGACCTCATCAATGATATAGACCTTATATTGCGCTTCCGTTGGTGCATAGCGAACCTTATCACGGATATCACGAATTTCCTCAACCCCGTTGTTAGACGCTGCATCGATTTCAATCACATCCGGCAAAGTTCCGTCCGTAATTGCCCGGCAAATCTCACATTCATTACATGGTTCCCCATCCACCTGGTTTGGACAGTTGATCGCTTTCGATAGAATTTTAGCCGCACTCGTCTTACCAGTCCCTCTTGGACCCGTAAACAAGTAAGCGTGACTCGTTTTGCCAGTTCGAATGGCATTTTGCAGCGTACGCGCAACAGCCTCTTGGCCAACAATATCTCCAAATGTCTGCGGCCGCCAAACGCGGTATAATGCTTGGTAACTCATCGCTGCCTCCTTAAACTTGCTACATTTAATCATCTCGAACATTATAACATGAAATAGCAATATGCTCTATGTTAAGACTAATGTATAAGAATACACAAAAAATACCTCTAGAAGTAAGTTTTAAAAGCTCACTTCCAGAGGTAAAACCTATAACAGTTTTTCAATTATGCTAATTTTTCCTCTTTACTAGTCACAAAATAAGCAATAACTAAAGATACAATAAGTGAAATACCTAATCCAATAATCGCATGAAGAAAGTTTCCTGAAGTATCCCCAACAAATGCAGGCAATGTTGTCACACTCCCAAATACAAAGGCATTCGTTGTAACTTTCATTAATCCTAGATACGCTCCTCCGACGGCACCTCCAATGATTTGTGCTAAGAACAGTTTTCTATTTTTCACTAATAAACCAAACAGGGTTGGTTCAATAATAGCAGAAAGTGCAATTGTAAATGCACCAGTTAAAGAAAAGTTTCGAATCTCTTTGTTTCTAGCTTTTAAAGCAATACCTAAAGTTGTACCAATAACGGCAAAGTTACATGCAAACGTAAAAGGCACAATATAGTCATAACCATACGTAGATACATTATTAATCATGATTGGGTTAACTGCCCAGTGGATACCCAAACTAACCAGGACACTCCAACCACCACCGACTGCAATACCCGCTAGAATACTACTTGTTTCAATTAGATAGTTCACAACGTTCGCTACGAGTTCCCCACCATACACACCTAAAGGTCCAATCACAATAACAGTAAGCGGTACCATAATTGCTAATGAAATCAGTGGTACAATTACTAGTTTTAAACTTTCAATAATATAATCATCTAAGAATTTGTACAGGTAAGAGAAAATCCAAATTGCTAGGATAATTGGTACTACCGTTGAATTGTAATTCATCAGTACAACTGGCATCCCAAAGAATGAAGTAGTTGCACCATTCCCTACATCTCCCATTAATCCGATAAAATCTGGATGTAATAAGGAAGCCCCAATCAACGCTGAAATATATGGGCTCGCACCAAATCTACGACCTGAAGTAAAAGCAAGCAATACAGGCAAGAAGTAGAATACAGCCATAGACGTCGAATTCAGAATTGTATAGGTACCACTAGTTTCTGATACCCAGCCAACTTGAACTAGCAGTAGTAATAATCCACGTAAGACCCCTGAACCCGCAAGAGCTGGTAAAAGTGGTGAAAAAATACCAGCAATGGCAGAGAACACCTTACTTACCACACTTACCGATTCTCCTGAATTATCAGATTTAGAAGTTTCGATTTTTCCGCCAACTAACTGTTCAAATTCATCATACAGTTTAGGGACCTCTGTCCCAATTAAAATTTGAAATTGTCCAGCCTTATTGACGACGTTAACAACACCTTCAACAGCTTGAACTTCTGCATCATCCACAATGGATTTATCTTTTAAATTTAACCGTAATCGAGTTGCACAATGAGTCATTCCTGAGATATTTTCTTTCCCACCCACAGCTGTTAATATTTCGGTTGCCATTTTTTTATAGTCTTTTTTTGCCATAATAGATTTACCCTCCCATAGGTTTATCTTTAATTTAAGAACGAAATCAATAATTCATGTGCTGCGATTGCGTCATTTCTATCAATAATATTTTGGATTGTTTCCATACCGATTTTGTCAATCTTGTCATTCAATAGCTTAATCATCTTAATATTTTGTTCTGTTTCTTGTACTGCATCCTCAATTACAGGGAAAGTATCAAAATAGAAAATACCTTGATAATCATGCTTCTTAATATAATATAGAAATTCCAATGTTTTAAATGGCGATGAAGAGGCTATCATTAGACCATCATCATTTAAACCATAGCCATCATTAATATGAACACCAAAAAGCAATTGACGACTTGCAAAGATGTCAGCAGCAAAAGCAGGATTTTCATGCTTCATTAACATATGACAGTAGTCTAGAGTGATACCTACATTTTCACGATTAATTTCGTTTAGCATCATACCTGCAATACCCATACTGTCTATAAAAGCATAGGCCCTGGGTTGGAAAGGTTTATACTCGATACTAATCTTCAAATCTGGTGCATAATCTGCAATTTCTTGTAATGCTTCAACGATTTGCATCCATACTTTTCTATAGTTAATTTGGAAGCCATAATCAAAACCATCATAACCTAACCAAATAGTCACAATTTCTCCACCAACTGCTCTACAATAATCAGCTGCATCTTTACTTAATTGAATAGCCTCTTTTGAAATTTGCAAATCATGGTTTCCTAGTTCACCATTGATAAACTCATTTCTAAACCGTAAGGCTACACCATTTGCTTTTAAATCATTTGCATTTAATAGTTTATTCATTTGTTGAAATTCAATATCACCCACATGTTCAGGATAATTTAAATCAACGTGTGTTAATCCTAATCTATTAAATTCAACAAACACTTTCTCCAAATCATTATCAAACTTTGGTAAATAAGAATTTATTCTTGTTGCTAGTTTCATCTATTTCCTCCATATATTCGCTATTAACACACAAAATTTCCATCTGGATCTGCGTTGGCTTTTCCACTTTCAATATCTTCAATCATTTCAAGGCGTTTACCATGTCGCCCACCTTCGTATTCAGCATTTAACCACTCTTTGACAATCATTTTTGCTAAGTCTTCCCCAACTACTCTAGCGCCAAATGCTACTATATTAGTATTATTATGTTCTCTAGACAATTTTGCTGAATAGGGTTCACTACAAACAACTGCTCGAATACCTTTGACTTTATTTGCACTAATAGAAATTCCTACTCCAGTTCCACAAATTAAAATACCACCATCGACTTTTTTATTTACAATCGCATCAGCCACCGCTTTTCCATACTTAGGGTAATCCGTTCTATCTTTTGACAGTGGACCAAAATCGACAATTTCTAAACCTAGATTTTCTACATACTCTTTAATTGAATTCTTTAAATCAACACCTACATGGTCGCTTGCAATTCCTATTTTTTTCATATTGTCCTCCTATACGGTCTGTTTAAAGTTTTGTATTAATTCTTGATATCCTTCTGACTTACCAAACAAGGCTGAAGTTCCTAATACAAATCCGGTTACACCAATTTCATTCAAAGTCTTTATTCTCTCAGGAGAAATTGCCCCATCAACCATGATTTGATAATCGTATTTGCTAAAGAGCTTTGATAAGTCTTCAATTTTTTCATCTATATAAGACAAATATTTTTGCCCTGAAAATCCTGGGTTAACAGTCATTACCATCACATAATCTGTAATTGGAAGTAAACTTTTTATCGTCTCTATAGATGTACCGGGATTTATTGCAATACCCGCCTTAACACCATTTTTATGGATCAAGTCAATTGTTCTCGCAGGATGCAAATCAGCCTCTGGATGAAAATAAATAATATCTACACCTAAATCTGTAAATAATTTAATATAGTTCACAGGGTCTTCAATCATCAAATGCACATCTACAAGTTTGTTGGTGCTAGCCCTAATCGCTTGTACATCTTGTAAACCCATTCCAAAATTAGGTACAAATCTCCCATCCATAATATCTATGTGAAAAATATCCGTTCCAGCCTCGTCTAATTCTCTAACAGTTGATGCTAAGTTATTAAAATCAGCGCACATCATTGACGGGCAGATTAATAATTCACTCATACGTATTCCCCTTTCTATTTGAGTAATCGTTTACTCAATGCTTAAAAAAATATATCTCTCCCTTGGGTAATCGTTTACTCAATGCTTAAAAAAATTTAATCGTTTTTAAACTGAAGTTTTGAATATTCATTTACTAAAAAAGACTTAACTTTTCTTGAGTAATCGTTTACTCTTAACTTGTACATATAATCTCATATTATTTTTAATTTGTCAACGCTTTCATGGAAATGTTGTATTCCATTGGCTTAGACTAATAAAGATACGTATAATTAAACTAAATAAATATCAGCGAGGAGTTCTTATGAAAAAAGTTTCCATAAAAGATATAGCCAATATAACAGGAGTATCGACAGCTACTGTCTCTCGTGTAATCAATAATAATGGCCGATTTTCTGAAGAAACAAGATTAAAAGTCGAACAAGCGATTAAAGATACAGGATATCAAACAAACTTTAATGCAAAATCATTACGCATTAATAAAAGTTATTCTGTCGGTATACTTGTACCCGATATTACAAATAGTTTTTTTGGTAATGTGGTTAAAGAAATAGAAATAGAACTTTTTAACCATGATTATTCAACTATTATTGCAAGTACTGGAAGGAATCCAGAAAAAGAATATAATTATATAGATATGTTAACAAGTAAAATGATTGACGGTTTAATCATTATTTCTGGGCTAAATTATTCGAGTAAACAAGAATCCGTTCATGATATTGAAGTCCCTTTTATTTGTATCGACCGCGAGCTAAATACAAGTAAATCTATTACACTCATCACTTCCGATCACTACCAAGGTGGTATAGAAGCAGCAAAGGCTTTCGCTGAAACAGGTATTAAGAAACCATTAATCATTGTTAGAGATACAAATACTACTTCCACCATGGAGCGTATTGAAGGATTCCGTCATCAATTAATTAATGAGGCCATTCCTTTTGGGGATGAGCAAATCTTCGAACTTCATTCAACTGACACTATAACTATAAGAAGTCAAATCAAAACGGTATTAGAACGTAATAAGGGTACCGATGGTATCTTTGCTGCAAATGACGAAATGGCAGCTTTGATTCTTAAAGTAGCTCAGAACATGGATATTAAAGTTCCCGAAGATTTACAGATTATCGGTTTCGACAATTCATCAATTAGTAAATATACAAACCCTTCACTATCAACTATCGAACAAAATACTGAAGAAATTGCCAAAACTGCAGTGAAGTATTTATTAAACGAAATTGATGGCTCAAGTCCTAAGGAACGTAAGAAACTTATTCCAGTTCGATTAATAAAACGAGGCTCATTAAAAAAGAATAACTAATTAGAAAATACCGCCATTTTCCCGTTACTATTCCCTTCATATCATGTATAATG
>NZ_JBOEQF010000124.1:0-6462 GCF_050689315.1 Aerococcus sp. L_32 | reverse complement strand
CTCTGACTTGTACCAACAACACCCAGAAATCTTCTTGGGAGAAGCGACTGACCGTTTTCCATTATTAATCAAAATCATTGATGCCAAGGAAGACTTGTCCGTCCAAGTACACCCGGATGATGCCTATGGACTAGCCCATGAAAATGACCTTGGAAAGACGGAGTGCTGGTATATTATGGACGCTGATCCTGGCGCTTACTTAATCTACGGCCATAACGCCCAAAACAAAGAGCAGTTCCTAGAAATGGTCGAAGAGAATGAGTGGGACCAACTATTACGAAAAGTGCCCGTTCATGCCGGTGATTTCTTCGCCGTGCCAGCAGGGACTATCCATGCTATCGGTGGCGGCGTATTAATCCTTGAAACCCAACAAAGTTCGAATACAACTTACCGGGTTTATGACTACGGACGTAAGGACGCAAACGGTAATGAACGCGACCTACACATCCAACAGTCAGCGGATGTCACCACTTTCCCGCACCAGGATACCCTAGCGGATGGGCACATCACTGAATTACCAGGCGGGTCTATCCAGGAATTTTGGACCAATGAATACTTCTCCGTGGCAAAATGGACAGTCGAAGATAACTTGCACATCAAATTATCCGACAAGTACCAATTGTGTACAGTCCTTGATGGTCAAGGACAAATTACTGTTGGCGACAAGACTTGGGACGTGAAAGCAGCAGATGCCTTTATCCTACCAAGTGGCCTAGGAGAAATTACATTGACAGGCCAATTCAGTTTGATGGTAGCTGAGGAATCTTAGGAAACCCGATATTACTAGTAGAGTTAGACACAAAAGAGGTTATGACAAACGACGTCATAGCCTCTTTTTTAGGTCAAATTTGAATAAAGCACCAAAATAATAGACCAAAGGATAAGCGCAGAATCGCTCACCCCTTGGTCTATTGTTGTATTAAAGTATTGTCGAATTCAATTATCTGCTGTTCAAGTCTGTTGGGGCGGCAAGCATTTTGCCTTAGTCTAGGTAAGGGGTATCTTCACTATTCAGGAAGCTATACCCTAGCCCCATGATAACACCGCCACCTACTAGATTGCCCATGAAGGCGAAGATCCAATTGATCAACACGGCCATTATATCCAGGTCATTACCTGAGAAGAAAGCGAGACTCATTAGCGAGAAATTCGCAATAATATGTTCTAACCCACCATAAACAAAGAGGAAAATAACGGCGGTGATAAATAGTAGGCGGCCACTATCATCTTTCATTTTTATCTGCCCCATAATAGTGATATTGACGAAGATATTTGCGAGAATCCCGTCTATGAATAAGGTCCAAATGTCTTTATCAAATTTCGCATTAATCATGGTCATGATGGCAGAATCAGCATTAAAATAGTGTGCGATACTAGAATGCCCAATGAGTATACCAACAATAGCAGCCCCTAATAAGTTCATGCAAGTGCAAATAAAGATAATGGTTAATGCTTTTGACCAAGATAATTTCCGGCGATGAGCACCCGTGAACAAATACATCATATTTGAAGTAGCCAATTCACCGTTTAAATAAACAATCATGGCTAAACCGATTGGAAATATGAGGGCGTAGCTGATTTTACCTAGAGCGGGATAGTCTACAGAAAGGACATCCCAAACCAAAATACCTATGGCGGTTGGTAGGGTTAAGAATATACCCGCATAAATCGCTCGTAACAAGTACCTAATCTTTGATTGGGCAAAAAGGGCAACCTTTTTGGCAACGGCACCATCGATTGTATCCATGAAAGTTGAAACATTTTTCTCGCTCATACCTTGTCTCCTTGCAATCATTTTTAACATAGTCCATCATTTTTCTGACTTGGTTAGCATACAATAAAATAGCGATTAATATGATTAGAATTGACATATCTACCTTTTTAACCTGATAAAAAACAGAATATTTGATAATTTTTTCACAAAATCGCGAAATTATATACTTAATTGTTCTATTTAAATCTGAAGCATTTTTCACACTCATATCAAAAAAACCGTGCAAAAAACTGACAAAGACTATACTATTAAGACAAGCACATACTCTCGAGGTAAAGACGATGAAAGATAAATCAATTTGGATTGATCAATTTAAAATGGAAGGACACGAAGAGGGTGGCTTTTTCTACCAAGTGCTGAAATCTGACCAACGTATCCAATTAGAAGAACAGCCAGAAAGAGCCTTATATACCAGCATCTATTTCCTATTAACCTCAACAAATCTGTCACGATTCCACCGTTTAACAGCGGATGAAGTTTGGTATTATCACTATGGTAGTCCACTGACGGTGCATATGATTACCCCTGAAGGAGAATACCAGCAAATTACCCTGGGTACAGACGTTGAAAACGGCCAAGTATTACAAGCCGTTGTGCCTAAAAATACGATTTTCGGGTCAAGTGTTGAAGAATTGGATAGCTATTCACTAGTATCATGCATGGTTAGTCCAGGATTTGAATACGATGACTTTGAACTATTCAAACGATCAGATTTACTGAATCAATATCCAGATTATGCAGATATTATTCAACGACTAACCCTAGAAGACTAGGATTTCTGCTCTGCTTAAGAGATTCGTAACTTATTCATCACAAAATCAACACAATTTTGACCGATATTTTCAAAATTTCTTCAAAGGTATCGCTTATTATTTAAGCATACCCAATAAAGAAACCAAACTTTTCTTCATAAATCTTTCTCCTCCCAAAACGAAAGATTACAAAAAACCAGCTGACTCCCAACAGCTGGTTTTTTAATGCCCATATTTGAAAATAGACATAGAAATATTTTTGGCAATACAAACTATTTTATAGACCATAGGTGAATAAGCTTAAGCAAAGACTACATTTTATATTCAATAATCTTGAAAATCCTTATTTATGGATTATTATTTAATGAGAAATTCCAAGTCATGAGATCTGTAATATCAAAGCTAAGGCTGACGCTTTCCTAGCATGCCTTAGCAGTAAAAAGGAGGGATGGCCCACAACGATCTGTTTGGCGTGTACGCCTTACAGATTGTGTCGCCAGACAAGTCTTCAGACCGAGACTGAAGACAGTCCTACTGCTTTTAAGGCAATGATAGGAAAAAGCAGAAGCCGAATGCTTACTAAATTACTACATAATGTATAAATACTGCTACCTTTTTCTCGTGATAAAGTTGAAATGTCTACCAGGTGTTTTGTCTAAGCGGTATGAAAAACCATCAACCATTGCTAAAGTATCTTGATCAGACAAACGAATATTGTCTGCCAATATACCAACACGTTTTAATTGCTCTGCAACCGTTGCTTGATTATCCACTAAATACTTCCCGCGTCCATCATCCCATTGCACAAAGTCATCCGCATAACCAAGGGCCTTAAATTGGTCCGCCACATCTTGGTCAACTTCAAAAGATTTCTGTGCAATCGAAGGACCAAGAATAACCTTGATGTTACCCATGTAAATATTTGGGTTTTCATTTTTGATTTGTGCAAAAGTGGCTGACACGATATCTTGAACAGTCCCTTTCCAGCCTGAATGGATGGCACCAATTAAACCAGTATCTTCGTCATAAAAAATTACAGGCACACAATCTGCCGTAAAGACGCCGACAACCACATCGCTTTCGTAAGTGTACAAGGCGTCCACATCATCCACCGCATCCTCAGTCGACAGACTACCGCGTCCCTGGTCCCCAACTGTGACATGGTAAGCTTTTTTGGAATGGGTCTGGTTAGCGAAAACGAACTGGTCGGCGTCAACCTGTAATGCCTCCGCTAAATCTTGTCGATTTGCGATAACCAGTGATGCATCTTCCCCAGTATGTAGGGCTAAATTGCCGTTAAGGGCTTGCTTGGTGTCTTTTAAAGTCGTACCAGCAATTAAATTTTCTGGTGTGTCATAGAATTGGATCGTCATAAGGTTCATCCTTTCTGCTTTCAGTTACGCTTATTATAGCAAACAAGCGCTCTGACTAATAAAGTCCCGAAAAAACTGTTAAAATATAGGGAAATAAGAAAATGACCGATAAGGAGATAATTGTATGACAACCAGCTTGAAAAAAGGGGACCAATTGCATGGTTTTACCCTTGTAGACAGTCAATTTATTCAAGATGCTAACGCCCAAGTCCATACCTTTGCCCACGAACAATCTGGCGGCCAAGTGATTTGGGTTGAAAATGACGACCAAAACCGTTCGTTTGGGATTGGTTTTAAAACACCGCCAAAAGATTCGACTGGTGTAGCGCATATCGTGGAACACTCAGTGCTTTCTGGATCACGTAAATACCCAGCTAAAGATCCATTTATGACCATGTTGAAAACGTCAATGAACACCTTCCTAAATGCCATGACCTTTTCAGATATGACCATTTACCCAGTGTCATCCATGAATGAAGAAGACTTCCATAACCTAACGGATGTTTATTTAGACGCCGTTTTCTTCCCTAAAATGACCAGTGAAGAAAATATTTTCCGCCAAGAAGGTTGGCATAAAGAGTTATTCGACAAGGATGAGCCGATAGTTTATAACGGGGTCGTTTACAATGAAATGCGCGGGGCATATTCAGATGCAGAACGTATTATTATGCAAGATGTTACGGCAAATATGCACCCAGGCTCAACCTATGCCCACGAATCAGGTGGCTATCCTTATGACATTCCTGACTTGACTTTTGAAAACTTTAAGCAATTCCACGCGGACCATTACCGTCCAGACAATGCTTTAGCCTATGTCTACGGAGATATTGATATTGACCGTACTTTGAGTCAAATTAACGGCGATTTCTTCAGTGAATTCTTGACTAATGACCAGCAAGTTCAATTTGACTTGCCAGAAACAAAGGATGGCTACATTGAATACCAGGCCTTTTATGACGCTGATGAACGCAAGACAGCCGAACATGATTCTTACCTTACCTACATGACCCATGTAGGCGCATCTACAGACTTGACCAATAATTACGTGGCCAATATTTTAAGCGACGCTTTAATTGAATCTGAAGCTGCACCAATTCGCCAAGCCCTTATCGAAGCCGGGCTAGCGGAAGAGGTTGAAGCCATTGGGTCAGACGGTTACTACCTAGATTTCGGTCTGGTCCTGAAACAATTCAATCCAGCCAATAAAGACAAAGCCCTTGCTGTAATCAATGAAACCCTAACTGACCTAGTAGCCAACGGAATTAACCGGGACCTACTTGAAGGGGTCATCAATACCCGAGAATTCGCAGCCCGTCAAGCCGGTGGTGCCATGAAGGGGATCACCTATGAAATCCAAATGACCATGGCATGGCGGTATGGCATGTCTCCGACCGAAGTCCTTCATTTTTCGAAATATTTCGACGATTTAAGAGCGAAATTAGACACTGACTTCTATGAAGAATGGCTTCAAGACAACTTGCTAGCGGCAGATGCCAGCTTAGTCGGTATTTACCAACCAAAAGTTGGCTTATTCAAAGAACAGGACGACCAACTAGAAGCCAAGTTAGCGGCTGAAAAAGCTGCAATGACGGACCAAGACATTCAAGCATTAATTCAGGAAAACCAAGCCTTGCGGGTCTACCAAGACACACCTGATACCGAAGAAGCCCGTCAAGCCCTACCGAAATTAGATATTTCTGACGTACCACGGACAACCCAAGCGATTGCCGAAGAAACATTAACCGGCCAACAAGGGGTACCTGTCCTTTTCCATGAACAAGACGCATCAGGTATTCGCTATGTACAAATGGCTTACAAATTAGACCATATTGCAGCGGAAGACTTGCCATATGTGAATTATGTGACCATTTTATTAGGTTTATTGAACACGGAAAATTATGATTATCGTCAAATGGACATTGAAATGATGAAGGCGACTGCTGGAATTTCTATGCGACCTAAAGTCTTTATTCGTGAAGGTTCGCAAGATGATTATATGCCAGTCTTGGTGTCATCATTTGCGGCGATTGGTGACCATTCTACTCGTGGTTTTGAACTATTACAAGATACGATGAAATTTACTGACTTTTCTGATAAGGCACGGATTTTAAATGTCTTACAACGGGTGAAATTCAATATGAGTCAGTCGTATGAAGGGGCTGGCCATCGCGTAGCCATTTCTAGACTACGCTCATTCTACTCACAAGCAGCCAAGTATGAAGACGTCATTTCAGGCCTATCATTCTATGACCACATGACCGACTTAATCGAAAACTTCTCGACCAAGGCAGATGACTTTATTGCTAAATTGATTGAAGTGAATGGCAAAATGTGGGATCCTCGCATGTTGACAGTTAGTTTAACAGCAGATGCAGCGGATAAAGCCACATTACTTGAACAAGTTGATCAGTTTATCGATCAAGCTGACCAGACGGATAGCGTTGAACCCGTATCTGTTGAGTTTGATTTAGCGGGCAACAACTACCACGAAGCCATTCAAACAAATGGTAACGTCCAATACGTATCCGTAGGTGGTCGCGTGCCAATTGAAGACTACAATGGT
>NZ_JBOEQF010000123.1:0-6466 GCF_050689315.1 Aerococcus sp. L_32 | reverse complement strand
TTAGTCAGACATTCTTTGAAAAATAACCAAATAAAAAAGCTAACTTTACCTCCTGTTTCCTGTATCTAACAAGAAATAGTCTAGGTAAGTTAGCTTATTTTTTTATCTTTATAGTCTAAATTTTTCAATGACGGCTTGCATTTCTTCAGCAAAATAGTCTAACTCTAGGTCAATAAAGTCTTGCAAGTAGATGCTTTCTTGACGACTCTTATCCTCTAAGTCTTTCATTATGTGTATTAAGACTTTATTTGACATGGCTGAATAATAGTTGATTTTTGAAATCCCCGCCTGAATCACCCGTGGATAGATTTCTGGATCTAATCCAGACCCACCATGCATGACGAGCGGCGTTGCAGTTACTTTTTCAATCGCTTCGATTCGATCCACATCGACGACTGGTTTGTGGTTATAGACCCCATGTTCAGTCCCGATGGAGATAGCTAAGGCATCGACACCCGTTTTGCCAGTAAATTCTTCAACCAATTTAACGTCCGTATAGTGCTGTTCGCCTGATTCAATGGTCCCTAGTTCAGCCTCCACACTAATTCCCAAGGAATGTGCCAAATCAACGACCCTCTTTGTTTGTTCAATATTATCTTCGAAGGCTAATGCCGACCCATCAAACATGACAGATGAGTAGCCAGACTTAATGGCCCGGACAATTCCTGGGAAAGTCTTGCCATGATCGAGATGTACACAGATTGGTACACTGGCATCTTTAGCTAACCCACTGGCAAATGTGCCGATGAACTCTAAAGGAATCCGCTTGCTATCGTCTTCAGTATATTCAATGATAATTGGACTTTTCGCTGCTTCAGCCGCTTTTACAGCTGCTATAATCATTTCAAAAGACACCACATTGAAAGCGGGAATGGCATACTTGTTCTTCTTTGCTCCTGGTAGTATTTCGTCTAAACTAACCAATGGCATATTAATGCTCCTAACTATAAAATAGTTTTGCTTTATTGACTGAATTGAACAAATTCATCTTATGTTCTACGACCTCTTTAGCTGACTCGATACATGGTGGGAAAAGAGCATTCGGTTCCCACATCACGTCTGAATCCAGCAATTCTTGTAGTCGTTTAAAATAGGCTTTTTTCGTATCACTCGAAATGTTGATTTTTTGAATACCGATTTCGACTGCTTGGGCAATTTCACGATCAGAGTTTGATGATCCACCGTGTAAAACTAATGGGGTATCCACCAATTGACTCACTTCTTTCAAGATATCAAGTTTTAATTTAGGGATAAAGTCTTTAGGATAAATACCGTGTGCTGTTCCAATAGCAATGGCCAATGTATCAATGCCAGTCCGTTGTATAAATTCATCCGCTTCAGCTGGTACTGTATAGGTTATTTCAGTTACCCCACCTTCGATGGAGGTACCTGTATCACCAATCGTCCCTAATTCCCCTTCGACTGAAACCCCTACTGCATGTGCAATGTCAGCTGCCTTTTTGGTGATTTCAATATTTTCTTCATATGGTAGATGAGACCCGTCAATCATAACTGAGGTAAAGCCACAAGAAATAGCATTAATGACATCTTCTAGTGAGCCACCATGGTCTAAATGTAGGACAAATGGTACTTTAGAATTTTCGGTTCGTTCCTTGATATAGGCAATAAATTCATTGGTAATAAAGCTTAACTCATCTGGATGAATGGCAATGATTGCAGGCGCTTCTAGTTCTTCTGCCTTCTCTACTACAGCTTTGAAAATATTGGCGTCTGAAATATTATATGCACCAACAGCAAATTGGTTTTCTTTAGCTACTTTAAGCATTTCTGACATTGTAATTAACATAATTGATTACTCCTTTTCGATTTACCCTTCAATATTGAATTGTGACAAGTCTAATTCTTCTTCCTCAACTACTGCAACACTTTCATATTCTTCAGCTGTAATCTTCTTTTTGATTAAGACAAGGATAATCCCTGTTACGGCAGACCCTACAAGTAAGGCTGTGACAGCAACTAATGGTTTAGTCATAGCCGGAATAACGAAGACCCCACCTGACGGCACTGGTGACCCATTTTGGAAGTAGAAGTTAATCGCTCCAGCAATACCAGTCCCCATGGAACAAGCAAAGACTGTTCTCAATAGGTCATTCATAGCGATTGGAATAACACCCTCAGTTATCATGGTCAAGCCCATCGGAAAGGCTACTTTAATCGCATCTTCCTCAACTTTTGTGTAGATCGGTTTTTTCGCTACTTTTGATAGTAACCAACCAAAAGTAACCCCAATTGGTGGCACCATAGCCCCAATAACCTTAATAGCCTCTGGTTCCATAATTCCTTCAAGTAGCAAACCATCTGCCATTAAGTTTGGTACCTTACTGATTGGACCACCAAAGTCAAAGGCACCAAGTACACCAAAGATAAAGCCGTAAACAACCCTAGAAGATTCATCTAGACTTTCTAAGTAGACAATCAGTTGTTCTGTTAACCAAGCAATGGGACCGCCGACAACGAAGAACATGAACAACCCAACTACAATTGAAGATACCGTTGGAATGATCATCATCGGCATCAAACCGTCAGCCCATTTTGGCACCTTCCACTTCAATCTCATCCAAAGGACAAAGTACCCAACCAGGTAACCACCAACCATACCTCCTAAGAATCCTGCACCAAGTGCATTGGCAATTAATCCCATTAGGAACCCCGGTGCAATACCAGGTCGCTCAGCAATAGAATATGAAATATAACCTGCGATAAATGGCGATAGTAAGCCCATCCCCATGACACCTAAAGAGGTTAAGGCACTCGCTATAGTAAAGGACTGGGTATAATCCTCGATCACTGAACCACCCATCAAATTCCCGATAGCAATTAATAAACCCGAAGCAACAACCAATGGCAACATATAACTAATCGCGGTCAGCGCATGCCGCTTTAACTCATTACCAATCCGTTTCATGATTTCACTCCTCCACAAGCTGACTCTCGATTTTCTCAATCAATTGTCCAGCAGCTTTAACAGCAACATTTGTCGGTACTTTCATTATTTTCTTGTGTTCAAATCGTTCGTTTCCAGACGTCTGAATGTCTGTGGCCATAATGACTAAGTCGGCATTGTCAATTTCTGCTTTAGTTAACTCCCCCTCGACACCAATCGTCCCTTGCGTTTCGACCCGAATTTCGTGTCCTCTTTTTTCTGCTGCACTAATCAATTTTTCTCTAGCAATATAGGTATGGGCAATCCCCGACGTACATGCTACAACCGCAACTAATTTCATCTCTACTTCCTCCTTAATCTACGAATATATTGATAATGTCTTCCGGATTTTTTGCTGTCTTCAACTGTTCAAGACTCTCGTCATGACCTAATTTAGAAGCTACTTGAGACAATAGTTTTAAATGGACAGATGTGTTATCGACTAGTCTGACAGCAAACAAGATGATAATGGTCACTTCCTGGTGTTCTTCTCCCTCCCAATCAATCGTTTCCGTTCTACCAATAGCTAAACTGGTTTTCACAACATTTTCTGATTTACCATGAGGAATCGCGATTCCTTGTCCAATCCCAGTTTCTCCCTCCGCTTCTCTTTCATATACATCGGCAACAAATTTCTCTACATCCGTAATACAACCTTCCTCATAGAGCTTTTCACATAATTTGTAGATGGCATCTTTTTTTGAATCCGCTTTCAAATCTAAATCTATGAGTTCTTTCGATAAAAATTCATTCATATCCATAATTAACGTCCTCCAAAGTTGCTCCTAATAAACTGTTTAATGATATTGATATCTGCCTTATCTAGCAAGGCACCGATGAGTAAATGTGGGATACTCATTTGCGGTAGATTAACCGTTGTTAATACAAAATCGATTTCTGATGATTTATAATTGGAGATTTCATTTGAAGAAATGACATCTACAATATTGAATAAGGGGAAGTTATTTTCTACTCTTGTTTTTAAGAAATGTGATGATCCTATTCCTGTTGAACAAACAATTAAAATATTGAAAATTCGCGTCGACTTCTCGATAGCATTTTGAAAATATAAAGCGATATAGGCAATTTCATCATCAGATAATGGTTCAATATCAAATTTTTGATGTATGCTCGCCGATACGTCTGCCAGGATTTTAAATGTCGTTGCGAAATGTTTCTTCACTTCCTCCGTTAGGGGATTCACAATCACCACATGGTAGGTCACCCGATTGAGCATGGGCTGTGTATGTTGAACCAACGATTTGATGAGTATGTCATCTTCTGAAAAACAAATGGCCAGCTTATTCTCCATCTCTCCTACCAAGTCGGTAACATAGGCATTCACAAAATCATTACTGATGATTTCAACATTGCCTAGCGGTTCAATGAAATCTATCTCATCAATTCTCCTGGTTGAAATAAGAAAGGCGTATACATAGCCAATTTCAGCCTTGTCGATGCATAAATCGAATTCCGCTTCCATTTCTTGGATAATGAATGCTGCGATATCATACTTCTTTTGATTGACCACTTCTTGATTAAAGGCAACCTTTGTTGAAGTGCCAACTGGATTATCCGTCCGGTTCCTCAAAATCAGTAGATGGGTCAACAAGTTAATATAATATGGATTTTCAATTTGATAGCCTAATCTCGTATGGGCGCAGTCCAGAATTCCTTTAATTTTTAATACCGAACCTTCATCAAATTCCTTACTCAGAAATTTAATAGAGTCTTGATTCATATACACTGTTTGTTGAAATGGTGTGTCTGAACTGGTAATCAATTTATTCAACAAATGCATCAGTTCTTTTCGGATATCCTTCTCTTCTCCGTGAATGGCGGTTCCTAAATTATTTCTCTTTATAATCAAGTGACTCCCCTTCAGCCGGTCTTCGATAATTTCTAAATCATTAACAATCGATGACTGGCTCACAAAGAATTGGCTTGAAAATTTTGAAATCGTATAGGGTTTTGGTGCAGAAATGAGAAGATGGTATAAGATGGACAACCGTCTATCTTCAACAGATAAAGCTGCTTCATCATCCACATAAAACCGGTTTACGATACTAACATACTGTTTTAAATTGAGCTTAAACCCTCTGGTCCTGTCACTTTCAATAATCTCCTCCCCCAAGTCCTCGCGAATTTGTTTAATTCGTCGATAAATTGTTTTTGTTGATACTTTGAAATGTTTTGATAATTCCTGTCCTAAAACAAAGTCTCCATGTTCAATCAAATAGTCAATTAATTTCTGATTTACATTTGTTATACTCATTCATATCACCAACTTATCAATAATTATAGCGCTTACATTTTAATTTTAAATACCATGTTGTGTCTTTACGTTTGGACATAAACATGTGACAAGATGAAAGTTACCTACTATCCTACCATTTCAAAAGTGCATTTCTTTCATGAAACAAGAGAAACTGTCTTATTAAGTACACAAAAATACACCCCTACCTAGGGAGAATCCTACGGGCTCCTAAGTACAGGTCTATTATCATAATTCGTCTTTTGTTCTAATGTCTGTGATAAATTTGAATTGTCAACCCACCCATCACATCCACTTGATCCAGTTGCAATGGAATGGATTCGTCCAATTCATAGAATAAAGGTTTCCCTTTACCCAGAATTATTGGCACGGTTCCGATGATATATTCATCAATCGCATTGGTCGCCATGAAGAGTTTCAGCATAATTCCACCACCATACAAGTAAATATTGTGGTCTTGCTTCTTCTTCGCCAGCATCAATTTCACAATTTGCCCTGGTTTGACAAAATGGATATTGCCTTCGTTTGGCCGTTTTTCATTTGTCACGACGTATATGGTTTTTGATGGAAAATCTGTTGCAAAGCCAATTTTATAAGACTGGTGTCCCATGACAATAATGTCATAAGCCTCAAAAAAGGCTTCCAGCGAATACGGTGAATCACTGGTTGAGATGTCTTTTAAGTGAGGACCTGGTATACCTTCAATAAAACCAAACTGATCATCTAAGTCAGCGATATACCCATCTACGCTCTGTACAATACTTAAGGCAATTTTACCCATGATTTTCCCCTTTCTAATAAGCATTTATTTTCAATGGTTATAAATCTAGTGACAATCCTGAAATCTGGACATCATCTTTTTCAGCTTGTGGTAGTTGATCGCGTAAACTAGCAACTGTTTGTCCTAAAATGGGTACCTGCCAAGATCCAACAATATCAGCAGCCGGACATAAGACAAAAGCCCGTTCATGCATACGCGGATGCGGTACTAGTAAGTCTGATGTGTCAATAATCTCTTCATCGATGAGCAAGATATCTACATCGATAGTACGAGGGCCATTTTTAATGGTTCGAACTCGTTTTTGGTCTTGTTCAATGCTTTGACAGAAAGCCAATAAATCAGCTGCTGATAACTCCGTTTGGATATGCACAACCATATTCAAAAAGTCCTCTTGATCAAGGTAGCCTTTGGGGACTGTTTCATAGATTGGCGAAGTTGCCACTACTTTAATCCCTTCATTTTGCTT
>NZ_JBOEQF010000122.1:0-6472 GCF_050689315.1 Aerococcus sp. L_32 | reverse complement strand
AAATTGACCTTCTGAGTGTACATAGCATAGTATGCCTTTGAGATAATCATATAAAATAATTGTTTCGATGCCCTTAGCGCCTAGAAATTTCATTCCTTCTTTTATAGTTAAGGGTTGATTAGTGGAATCATTTAGTAAAACAACAAATTCTTCCTCCGTTGTAACTAGTGTATCGATCTTCATTTGCGAACTAAGAATTGTTGAATTTTTTAGGTTAGTAGTTGTTTTAACAACTAAAGGGATGGATAAGTGGTTATATAACCACTTAAAACAATCTTTTGAAAGGTTGGTGTCAACCACGCAATGGTCAGAATAATTAATGATTTCATATCTAGCGTCGAGAAAATCACTGGTGATATATTGATATATTTCCATATCATCTACACCTAACAATCGTCTGCCTTCATAATCCTCTATGTACATGTAAGAACTAGTACTCATATCCTCTATTTTTTGCGAATAAGACATATCAATGTCATGTTCTTTTGAATCCACAATGATTTGATTACCATCTGCATCATTTCCATAAACGGTGATGAAATAGTTATCTGCATGTAATTTGGTTAAATTAGCTGCCATATTATGACCAGCTCCACCTATGGCTGTATGAATTTTGCCAGGATTAGAATTCTTGTCGGTTATTTTCTGATGTGACCGCCCTATGTAATCTACGTTTACCCCTCCTATGATAGAAACATAACCAGGTTTGGAAATGAAATATCCTCTACCCTCTATATGGCCCTCGCTAATTAATTTACGAATGATGGAAGCTACTCCAGAACGAGATAAGCCAATTTCTTTGGCAATCTCTTCCTGGCTGATAAAAGGATTAATAGCAATTAGTGATAAAACTCCTTCTTCGTTACGTGTCATGTTAACCTCCTTAGATTTAACTGAGAATGAATTTCAACAATAGTTTATTAAAAATGATATTTTGAATAATTTGTGAGCTTTTTCTCTTATATTATAAACAATTGTTGCTAGAAAATGAAACCGTTAACAAAATTAAAGTTTGTCATAGTATATTTAGTTCACAGCAGAACAGGAGGAGTAAAAATGGGGCTTGAAAAATACGTAGTAGTAATCGGTGGATTAAATATGGATATCGCAGGGATCTCTGGACCAGTTTATCATGAACGTGACTCAAATATCGGTAAAGTGTTTCTTAGTCCGGGTGGCGTAGGGCGAAATATTGCACATAATTTAGTGAACCTTGAAGTTCCTACCTATTTAATTACAGCATATGGTGATGATGACTTTGGCTTATTACTTGAAAAAAGTTGTAATGAATTAAATATTGAATTAGATTATGCGGAAAAATTAGATCATGCCAATAGTTCAACGTATCTCTACGTTACAGATGATGAAGGAGATATGGTAACAGGTGTGAATGATATGGGAATCGTTGATTGTATCACACCGGCATTCTTACAAGATAAATTAGATGTGATTAATGAAGCGGAAGTTGTTGTATTTGATGCTAACTTATCTAAAGAAACACTAGAGTGGCTAGGAGAGAATGTCACTGCACCGATTTTTGTTGATCCAGTTTCAGTTTCCAAAGCGGATAGAGTTCAAAATATTCTAGATAAGATTGATACGATTAAACCAAATGAACATGAAATTGAATTATATACAGGAGTTAAAGTAGCTGATTTAGGAAAGGCTAAAGAAGCTGCGTGCAAATTAATTGATTTAGGGCCTGAGCATGTCTATCTATCACTAGGTTCTAAAGGTATGGTCGTTGCAGATAAGACACAAAAGCCAACTTTTGTACCGGTAATTCCAACAGAGGTTGTTAGTGCTAATGGTGCGGGGGATTGTTCTATGGCTACATTGGTATGGGCCAGATTCCATTACGGCAATATTCTATCTGTAGAAGAAGTCTCACAATTAGCCCAAGCTGCATCTAGCATCACGCTACAAACTGAAAGTTCAGTTTCAGACGAATTATCTATTCGTTCAGTTGTCCGTCACGCACAATCATACGAGACTATTTCGTACTAATATAAAAGGAGATTATACAATGTTAAAACAATTATATTCAATTATTACTTATGAAGAAGCAGTGCAGACAATCGATGCAGGTGCAGACCATATTGGTTTGGTACCTATGCAAGATGGTGGTGTACTTGCTCACCGTGTAGAACATGATTTAGTAGATAAGATTTTTGATAAATGTAGAGAACGAGACGTAAAAACTGTTGCGATTATGTTAAATCATGACGGACAAGAAATTATCGATGTTTGTCAACGAGTAAAACCTGATATTGTACATTTTGCAGGTATGGATTTCACGTGTGACGAAGATTTTGCAACAAAAATACGTGAAGCTTGCCCTGGTATTGAAATTATGCAAGCCGTTTTAGTAGATGGACCTGGCGCTTTGGATCGAGCGATTGAATACAGTAAGTTTGCTGACTGGATTCTTACAGATACTGGATTGGCGCCGGATACTGGAATTGGTGCATCAGGTGAAACGCATGATTGGGATATTGATAAGGCAATTGTTGAAGCTGTTGATACACCAGTAATTATGGCAGGTGGTTTAGGACCAGATAATGTTGAGGAAGCCATTCGTCACGTTAGACCTGCTGGCGTAGACTCATTATCTAAAACATCAATCAAATATGATGGCGGACATATGGAAAAAGATATTGAGAAAGTTCGTTTATTCTGTGAAAGAGCAGATAAAGCAGCAGCTGAATTGGAACGATAAAGAGGAGCGGTTTTATATGAATTATAAAATGATTCAAAGTGTAAATATTCTCACTACAGACAACTTTGTAGAAGATGCAGTTGGTGTGCTTCAGAAAGGGGGGTATTCAAAACCGTTAATTGTTACCGATGAATTTATGGCGGGAACTGATTTAATGAAAGCATTTCTAAACAAAATCACCGATGCGGGATTGCAATACTGTATTTTTGATTCAGTAAAACCGGACCCTGTTATATCAACAGTTGATAATGGATACGAAGTTTACGCTGAAGAAAGTTGCGATGCAGTCTTTGCTATTGGTGGCGGTAGTGTATTAGATGTTGCTCGTGGGATTAACATCTTAGCACATAATGGCGGAAAGATTATTTCTTATATAGAAGGAAAAGCAGTAAAACATTCCCCAGGGCTAATCTCGGTACCTACCACATCTGGAACAGGTAGTGAGTTGTCTAATGCGGTGGTCTTAACGGATCCAGAAACTGATTCAAAACATACAATTTTAGCTGATGGTGCCAAGAGTGAAGTGGCGATATTAGCGCCAGAGTGGGTACTTACACTACCATTGGGACAAACGATAGCAACAGGACTAGATGCATTTTCACATGCAGCTGAAGCTTATACATCCAAACTAGCAACACCAGTTAATGATGCGATTTGTGAAAAAGTAATGTTTATCATTGTCAACTACTTACCTAAAGTTATTGAAAATCCAACTGATAAGTTAGTAAGATCGAAGATGCAGGTTGCAGCAGCTTTAGGTGGATGGGCTATCAATAATGGGGGGACCCACATTGGGCATTCAATTGCACATATTACCGGCGCAGAATTCCATGTACCTCATGGTATGATGTGTGCTTATGCATTGCCTGCGGCATTAAAATATGTTTCGGGTGTCCAAAGTAGGAAAGTGAAAGAAATTGGACAAATATTGGGGCTAACATTTAATGGTGATGAAGATGCTGATCAAATTGGGGATTTAGTGTCGAAAGCTTATATTCATTTCAGAGATATAACTTTAGGAATGCAGCCAATTTCTAAATTCAATATTGATAAAGAAGTATTTATTAATCTTTCGTCAGAAGTTGTTAAAGAACGTTTTGCATCAAATACGCCGTTACCCTTAGATGAAAAAGTTGTAAGAAGGTTAATGACAGAGATTATTGAGGGTGAATAATTATGGGAATTATCAGAAACATCATTGGTGTTATATTGATTTTGGCAATTGCTTATTTTGCATCTTGGGATAGAAAAGAAATCAAAAATCGCTTAGTAAATATTGGTGTAATGTTTGTATTGATGTTTATTGTAGCATTCGTATCTTTACGTACAACATTTGGTATTTCCTTATTGCAAGGGATTTCAAATGCCTTTGCATGGTTGAATGTACAAGCCCAAGGAGGCATTAATTTCGTTTTTGGTGGCATTATGTTTGAAGAAGGTGCTAGCGTATTCTTCTTTAACGTATTATTACCAATTGTCTTCTTCTCTGCTTTAATTGGTATTTTAGATTATTTAAAAATCTTACCTTTTATTATGAAATGGGTAGGTTGGGCAATTAATAAAATCACTGGTGTTGGTGAGTTAGAAAGCCAGTATTCTATTATGACTACAATGATTGGGCAACCGACTGCATATATGACCATTAAAGACCAGATTCTAGCGATGAGTGGGAAGAGGTTGTTTACATTTCTAATGACCTCTACCTCAACAGTTGCAGCATCTACTCTGGCTGCATATATGGAGATGATCCCTGGTGAATATGTTGTAGTTGCAGTGTTTCTAAATATTTTTGCAACATTTATTATTTCTAGTTTTATTAATCCGTACGACACGGCGACAGAGAATAAATATATGGAAGAAAAAATGAATGCAAACAAACCTACTGAGATTGAGAGTATTTCAGAGGTTGAAGAAGAAAATGAAGTGAAGCCTAACTTTATTTCTGTAATTAGTGATTATATTTCTAATGGTTGGGGATTAGCAGTCGCTGTAGCAGCTACTTTGGTGGGGTTTGTTGCGATTATCACATTCTTGAATAATGGACTAGATGCTTTAGTAGGTGTTACATTTACGGAAGTTGTTGGGTACATTTTCTCACCAGTTGCATTTGCTATTGGTGTACCAAGTGTGGATATTGTAGAAGTTGGTTCTATTATGGCACAAAAATTATTTACCAATGAGTTTGTGGCCTTAGCTGAGGTAGGTAATTTAACTGGCATTATCTCAGAAAAATCTTTAGCGATGATTTCAGTATATTGTATGAGCTTTGCTAACTTAGGTACTTTAGGTATTGTTACTGGCGGTATTAAGGCTATAAGCGAAGAAAAAGCTGAAATTGTTGGTGGTTACCTGGGTAAACTACTGCTTGGTGCGACATTGTCATCACTGCTTGTAGCGGCAATAGTGGGTATGTTCTTTTAACTTTGATAACATAATATAGAAAACGAGGCTGGGACAAAACAAGTCTCAGTTAACTAAATAAAGAGAGGAAATAGATTTCGAAGTGAAATCTATTTCCTCTCTTTTAATTTATCAGTCTCTTTTGGACTTTTATGATGTTATTAGCCATCAATACTAGACCAATATCTGTTTTTACTTTATCTTTTCCTCTTAAATGAGTCCTTCGGAATCCTAAGTTTTGTTTAATCTGTCCGAATACCGGCTCAACATCAATTTTTCTACATGCGAAAAGAGCTGAGCCATCTTCGTTTATTTTTTTATATGGATGTTATATATCTGTGGCGAAAAAGTGGTTTTCGTTTGGATTAGAAAATCATTGTGTCTGCGCCGTATGGTTGACCTTGAGCTTCTTGCGCTAAGACATTTAAGAAGTTCCAAGGGCGGTTGAATTCTGGTTGGAAGAAGAAATCAGCTAGTGCTAATTGGTCTACAGTCCATTCAGCTTCAATCGCAACAGATACAGCATTAATAGCTTGAAGAATGTCGTAAGTTGACATTAATTGAGCACCTAATACGCGACCGTTATCTGCATCATAGTGAAGTTTCATTAAGACTTTTTCTTCGTCATGCATAAATGAAGGACGGATTAAGTCTTCTTTATAAACAGATTTCACGTTGCCCTTGTATGAGCTAGCGTTAGCATCTTTGATACCAGTAGTTGCGAATTTGTAGTCAAATACAGCAAGACCTGATGTACCGTTTACGCGACCAATTTTAGCGTCTGCATCACCACTTGCGTGACGAGCCATGATGACACCTTGGCGACGAGCGTTAGTTGCTAAAGCAATGTAAGCTTTGTCGTTTGTTGGTGCAAAAGGAATGGCAGTTGCATCACCGGCAGCGTAAACATCTTTAACTGAAGTTTCCATGTGTTCGTTGACTTCAACAAAACCACGACCATCAAGGGTTAAAGTGTCTTTCAACCATTGTGTGTTTGGACGAACACCAACACTGATAACAACTGTATCAGCTTCGTAAGTTCCTTTATCCGTTACTACAGCAGTTACTTCGTTGTTTTCGTTAACTTTAAATTCCTTAACACCTTCACCAGTTTTAATTTTCATACCTTTGTCTTCCATATGTTTTGTTAGAAGATCAGTGAATTCACTGTCAAGATAAGTTGGTAAGATTGAGTCTACGAAGTCAACAACTGTAACATCAATACCAGCTTGTGCATAAGCAACTGCTACTTCGATACCGATGTATCCTGCACCAACAATAACAGCTTTTTTAGCTGATGCCATACGGTTTTTCACTTTATCTGCCCAGTTTCTACCACGTAAGTAGAAGATG
>NZ_JBOEQF010000121.1:0-6483 GCF_050689315.1 Aerococcus sp. L_32 | reverse complement strand
GACCATTGATTTACTAGGTGAAAAGGTCATTCCTGAAGTGAAGAAATATACTAAGAAAAACTAGTGATTTCTGAATTGAAAAAAATTCGAAAAACAACTAGTTTAAATCAACGATTGCAATCTAACATTATGAATATATAAAATTACAAGGAGCTGTAAATCACAAATTCAGCTCTTTTTCTTTGTGTAAAAGAATACAAACCACTATTAAAACCGTTATCTTTTTGCTGTATAATTCTCATCATAAGGACTTACAACAACATCTGCAAAGTGAATATTCAAATAAGGTTGACGAAAATGGGATTTGTGCATCACCCAATTATGTACCAGGATACGATAAAGAATTGTACGTGGATCGTTCTTGCACTTATGAAGACTGGCAAGGAAACAAATACGGATAAAGCTACCAACAAATCTAAATCGAACAAAAAACATCTAATTAAATAAGGAGCACCTAAATATTATAAAATGGTGCACCTGCTTTATTTTTTATTTCAGATAGTCATAATCAATAGGTCTTTGAATCATAGCTTTGAAATGGTCAAAATCTTCCGAATTCCCAAGCGCCCACATAGCCTTCATAACTAGGGCTTCGCTGGTAATGTTGGCTGTTTCAATAATATGATTTTCCCCTAAAATAGACTGGCCAACTGCATAAACTTCATAATCAGACCCTTCCATTGGGACCTGTGTGGTTAAAATCACATATTTCCCTTGGTTAACGGCTGCCCGAATTTGCCCTGCATAATCAAGAGCACTCAATTGCGGAATCCCACCAATCCCAAAACCTTCAATAATGATCACATCCACCATTTGACAATAGGCTTCGATGACTTGAGCAGGAAGGCCGGGAGTTAATTTAATCAAGCCTACGCGCGGATTCAGTTGGTTGTAGAATTTAACTGGCCCTAAATCACTAGATTGATTTAAGATAGGTAAAACCCTTTGTGACCGGACAACTGCCCGGTTGGCGAAATCAATGGTCTGGAAAGCTTGGTAAGACCGCGACCGGACTTTGCGCGACCGGGTGCCCAGTAAGACCTCCCCGTGGAATACAATCGATACGGCGTAGGCCTGGTCAGAAATGGCATAGGTTACGGCGTCTAGGATATTTTTCACGCCATCATTACCAATTTTTGATAGGGGCACTTGTGACCCAGTAAAGACAATTGGTTTGGCGCTGTTTTGAACCAGGTAAGATAGGGCAGCAGCCCCGTAGGCCATGGTATCTGTCCCGTGCACGACAACAAATCCGTCATAGGCCTCGTATTGGTCCTGGATAACTTGGGCCATCTGCAGCCAGTTTTCCGGTTGCATATTGGTTGAATCGATAGACAATAGGTTGACTGCCTCATAAGTAAAGTCTAACCCAGAAGACGCTAGGATTTCAGTCAGTTCTTGGTTGATAGTCCCGGCAACGAGCCCGTGGTCGGAATCGTGAGCCGAAATCGTCCCACCAGTCAGTATAAATAAAACGCGCTTGGTCATGAAATGCTCCTTATTAAAAATATTTAAGCCCATTATAACACGAAAAAGCGTACCAGATAGAATCTCATCCAGTACGCACATTTCTGTTATCATATGGTAATTACTGACGGATTTGCCCATCCCCATAAATTACATATTTATAAGTCGTTAAGGCTTCAATCCCCATTGGTCCGCGGGCATGTAATTTCTGAGTTGAAATCCCAATTTCCCCACCGAAACCAAATTTATCGCCATCTGTAAAGCGCGATGAGGCATTCACAACCACTGCAGCAGCATCAATATCATCCACGAATTGACGAGCTATAGAGTAGTCTTGGGTTACAATCACTTCCGTATGGGCAGATGAATAAGTTTGGATATGTTCAATCGCTTCATTGTAGCCAGAAGTCACCTTAACTGCGATTTCATAAGCCAAGAATTCCGTCGCATAATCTTCCTCATTGACAGGTAAGATATCGATTTTCCCTTGCAAGATTTCACGCGTTCTTTGGTCTCCGTGCACCACGACCTTGTCTGCTTTAAAAGATTCAACGATTTGTGGCAAAAAGGCTTCTGCGACTTTTTCGTCGACGAGTAGGTTTTCTAAAGCATTACATACTGAAACCCGCTGTAGCTTGCCATTTTTCAAAATGGCTAAAGCCTTATCTAAATCAGCCGCTTCATGCACGTACAGGTGGTCGTTTCCGATACCTGTCTCAATTGTTGGCACAGTCGCATTTTTCACGACATTTTGAATCAAGGCTGCACCACCACGTGGAATTAAGACATCCAAATATTGATTCATCTGCATAAATTGAGTCGCTAAGGCCCGGTCAGGATTATCGATCAAGTTGACCGCATCTGTAGTGACGCCAGCTTCAGATAAACCAGCTTTAATGGCTTCAATAATGGTCAAGTTGGATTGAATCGTTTCGCTACCCCCACGCAAAATCACGGCATTACCCGCTTTAAAGGTTAGGGCAGTAGCGTCTGCTGTTACATTTGGACGTGATTCAAAAATAATCCCGATAACCCCAAGAGGTACACGTTTCTTCCCAATCTCAATACCATCTTCTGTAAACCACATTTCATCCGTTTGCCCGATAATATCCGGCAAATTCGCCACCTTTTCAAAACTAGCGGCCATATCGTCAATCCGGCTTTCAGTTAAGGTCATGCGCTCAATAAAGCTTTCGGGGCGTCGACCAGCCTCTCGTGTATTTTCAATATCGGCCTGGTTAGCCGCTAAAATAGCCGCTTGGTTATCCCGTAAAGACTTGGCCATTGCTAGTAAAGCCGCATTTTTTTGTTGGCTTGGCAATTTGCCTAATTCTCGTGAAGCCACCTTTGCAGCTTTACCAAGATTCACTAAACCTTGTGCATCAATCATGTCTGTACCTCCATTACATTAGAATTATGAGCATTTTCTCATTGTATTCATTTATTATAACCATTTATCTTAAGAAAGGCTATTGGATTCGCTTATTTTGGCATGAAAAGTGTCCCAATTGAATCGCCTTTAACTAAGTCTAAAATCTGCATAGGGTCTTCAGATGACATAATCACCGTCATTTGTCCGGATTTTAAAGACTCATTAGCAGCTGTTAATTTCGTTTCCATTCCACCAGTTGAAAAAGCCGAAACATCACCCTTAGCCATATCCATTAAATCGTCAGTCACCTCATGCAAGACATCAAAGCGAACCGCATCAGGATTTCGCTTCGGATTGTCATCATAAAAGCCGTCTACATCTGTTAGGAATATCAACAAGTCCGCGTCCATCGTCGAAGCAACCAAGGCAGATAGGGTATCGTTATCACCAAAACGGGTTTGGTGGTCCATTTCATCAACTGCTACCGCATCGTTTTCATTGATAATCGGTAAGATTTTTTGACCTAGTAAGGCATTCATGGCATTTTTGTAGTTGTTGTAAGAATCCGGGAAGTCGATAATGTCCCGTGTTAACAAGATTTGCCCGATAAATTGGCTGTAGTAGTTAAACGACCGACTATATAAATTCATTAAAGCTACTTGTCCAACAGCGGCAGTCGCTTGCTGTGATGCCATATCGGTAGGTCGGCTAGTTAAGCCCATTTTGACAGAACCAACACCAATCGCACCCGAGGTTACAAGGATTACTTCCTTACCCTCTTGAATTAAGGTAGAAAGGGCCAAAGCTAGGCGGTCAATCCGGTTATAATTGATTTGATTTTGACTATTCAAAAGAGAATGTGTCCCAATTTTCACAACAATTCTCTCTGCGCTTAAAATTCCTTCACGATTCATCTCATTCATCCTCATCTAAAAATTTTGTATATTAAAATTAGTTTTACTCTTTTTTAATCGAATTGAAATCTTACTCTGTTATTATAGCATAGAGGACCTGTGATTTTTAGGCAGGTAAAAGAGAAATGGGAAAAACGAGGAGTGACTTAAGTGTTAAAAATGAATATCAGTCTATTTAACAAGGCCTACATCGCCGTCGTCTTGGCCTTTATTTTAGCCATCGGCGCGTATGATGTCAGCTATAGTAAGACCAACGCCGAAACAGAAACCACCACAAACCAGCCCACAGATACAAAAACCACTGAAGAAAGTGCCTCTTCAGATGATGAGAAAAAGGCTGAAGCACGTAAAGCTGAGTTGGCAGAAACTATCACCACGCCAGTCTCATCAAACGCCACGACCGATGAAGAAGCCAGTCAAATGGCCGAATTTTCAGCCGACTATGCAGATGATATCCAAACTTATTCTGTGAAGGATATCGCAGCAAATATAGCTGCTACGCTGGAACTGGACGAAACTGCAGCCATGGCCCAGTTGCTGACAGACCTACCTAAAGAAGTTGATGTAGATTCAGCACAATATCAATTAGTCAATAAACTTAACCCATTACTTACCGAACCAGTGATGGATTTTGCTTATGCAAATTCAGGGAAAGCATATAACGCTGCAATCACAGACGCTTATACTGCACTAATTGACGGAGCTACAGATGCTGGATATACACTTGCTACTATTTCTGCTCACCGAACAATTGCTTACCAAGCGCAAAATGTGGAGAATGGTTTTCAAGATTACTTAGCGCAAGGCTATTCAGAATCAGAAGCGCGTGACCTAACAAATGCTTATTTTGCACCAGCTCAAGCCAGTGAACATTCAACTGGACTAGCCTTTGACTGGTTAGGAACTGAATGGACAGGTGTCGGTGGCAGTTTAGATGAGGCGTATGCAGACCAACCATCAGCTCAATGGCTCTCAGAAAATGCCCAAGATTATGGCTTTATTTTACGGTACCCACAAGGAAAAGAGCAGATAACGGGGTATAGCTTTGAGCCATGGCACTACCGTTATGTCGGTGTAGAAGCTGCGCAATATATCACTAAGTATGACATCACATTAGAAGAATTCTTAGCCCTAGTAAACTATCAAACAGCATTAACAGCAGAAGGATTAGTTTAAAGGGTTGACTTCATTGTGAACAAATTAAAAGAATACAGCAAAAAGCGCCCGAACATCATGATCGGGCGCTTTTTACTGGATATTATTTTTAGAAATTAAAGTCCATTGTTGCAAAGTAGTCTTCTGGTGTTTCTGGACGACGGATTTGTTTAAATGTGCCGTCTTCTTTTAACATGACTTCTGCTGAACGTAATTTGGCGTTGTATTGGTAACCCATTGAGGCACCGTGGGCACCAGCGTCGTGGATCCAGATATAGTCGCCAATATTTGTTTTTGGTAATTGACGGTCGATAGCGAATTTATCGTTGTTTTCACATAGACCACCTGTTACATCGTATGTTTGGTCGGCAGGTTCGTCTTCTTTGCCTAAAACAGAGATGTGGTGGTAAGCGCCGTACATTGCTGGACGTAATAGGTCAGAGGCTGATGCGTCTAATCCTAGGTAGTCTTTATAAGTGATTTTTTCATGCAGAACTTTGGCTACTAAACCACCGTTTTCAGCTAACATCCAACGACCTAATTCGGTAAAGATGGCAACGTCACCTAAGCCAGCTGGCTCCATAATGTCTTCGTATGCTTGGCGCACACCGTCACCGATGATATCGATGTCTGCTGGTGTTTCTTCTGGTTTGTAAGCAACCCCAACACCACCTGATAGGTTGATGAAGGCGATGTTTAGATCAGTTTGGTCTTTTAATTCAACCGCTAGTTCAAATAAGGTACGTGCTAATTTTGGATAGTATTCGTTTGATGTCGAACCTGAAACTAAGAATGAGTGGATACCGATGTTTTTCACGCCGTAGTCTGCTAATTTTTGGAAGGCTTGGCGGGTTTGTTCTGGTGTCATACCGTACTTGGCGTCACCAGGGTTGTCCATGATGCCGTTCGCAACTTCGAATGTCCCACCTGGATTGTAACGGATACAAACAGTTTCTGGGAATTCACCTACGTGTTCTTTGAAGAAGTCGATATGGGTGATGTCATCGAAGTTGATGATCGCACCAAGTTCAGCCGCTTTTTTGAAGTCCGCTGCAGGTGTTACGTTAGATGAAAACATGATGTCGTGGCCAGAGAAACCAACTTTGTCGGCTAGTACAAGTTCTGTATAAGATGCACAGTCGACGCCCATGCCTTCTTCTTGCATAATTTTCAATACGTGTGGATTTGGTGTAGCTTTAACTGCGAAATATTCATGGAAGTTAGGGTTCCAAGAGAAAGCTTTTTTAAGACGACGACAGCGGTCTCTGATACCGGCTTCATCGTATAAATGGAATGGTGTAGGGATTTCAGCGGCAATTTCTTCAACTTTTGCCAGGTTGGTAAATGGACGTTTGTTTTGCATGAATTGTTGTCTCCTTTAAATTTAATCTTACTCTCATTATGAAGAAAAAGGGAGGTTTATGCAAGCCTGGAATCCTTAACTAGGTATGGCCTTATAAAAAAGGCAACAATATGAAAAATCTATGTGAATTGACTTGACAATTTTTTTAATTAAATCTATGATAATGCTATTGAAAGACGCAACTAGATGAACGACAGCCATATTCGAGGGGT
>NZ_JBOEQF010000120.1:0-6655 GCF_050689315.1 Aerococcus sp. L_32 | reverse complement strand
TCCCCTCGAATATGGCTGTCATTCATCTAGTTGCATCTTTCAATAGCATTATCATAGATTTAAATAAAAAAATTGTCAAGCCAATTCACATAGATCTTTCATATTATTGTTTTTTTATAAGGTCGCTACCGGACCAGGATTCTATGCTTGCATAAACCACCCATTTTCTTCATAATGAGAGTAAGATTAAATTTAAAGGAGACAACAATTCATGCAAAACAAACGTCCATTTACCAGCCTGGCAAAAGTTGAAGAAATTGCTGCTGAAATCCCTACACCATTCCATTTATACGACGAAGCCGGTATCAGAGACCGCTGTCGTCGTCTTAAAAAAGCTTTCTCTTGGAACCCTAACTTCCATGAATATTTCGCTGTTAAAGCCACACCAAATCCACACGTATTGAAAATTATGCAGGAAGAAGGCATGGGCGTCGACTGTGCATCTTATACAGAACTTGTATTAGCCGACAAAGTTGGTTTCTCAGGCCACGATATCATGTTCTCATCTAACGTTACGCCAGCTGCTGACTTCAAGAAAGCCGCTGAACTTGGTGCGATCATTAACTTTGATGACATCACACATATTGATTTCTTCAAAGAACATGTAGGTGAATTCCCAGAAACAGTTTGTATCCGTTACAATCCAGGTGGCACATTCGAAGTTGCGAACGGCATCATGGACAACCCTGGTGACGCCAAATATGGTATGACCCCTGAACAAACCCGTCAAGCCTTCCAAAAATTAGCAGACTACGGCGTGAAAAACATCGGTATCCACTCATTCTTGGTTTCAGGTTCGACATCAAACGAATACTATCCAAAATTAGCTCGTACATTATTTGAATTAGCGGTTGAATTAAAAGACCAAACTGATTTAAACATCGCCTTCATCAACCTATCAGGTGGTGTTGGGGTTGCTTACAAACCAGAAGAAACACCTGCAGACATCGATATCATCGGTGACGGTGTGCGCCAAGCATACGAAGACATCATGCAACCAGCTGGCTTAGGTGACGTTGCCATCTTTACCGAATTAGGTCGTTGGATGTTAGCTGAAAACGGTGGTTTAGTAGCCAAAGTCCTACATGAGAAAATCACTTATAAAGACTACCTAGGATTAGACGCATCAGCCTCTGACCTATTACGTCCAGCAATGTACGGAGCTTACCACCACATCTCTGTTTTAGGCAAAGAAGACGAAACTGCCGACCAAACATACGATGTAACAGGTGGTCTATGTGAAAACAACGATAAATTCGCTATCGACCGTCAATTACCAAAAACAAACATTGGCGACTACATCTGGATCCACGACGCTGGTGCCCACGGTGCCTCAATGGGTTACCAATACAACGCCAAATTGCGTTCAGCAGAAGTCATGTTAAAAGAAGACGGCACATTCAAACAAATCCGTCGCCCAGAAACACCAGAAGACTACTTTGCAACAATGGACTTCAACTTCTAATTAGAACAGCACACATAAACAAGTCAAAAGAGCCAGGACATCGCGTCCTGGCTCTTTCGCTATATATATTTAATTAAGATAATACATTTATTTAGCTATTGAATATATACTTTGGCCGAGGCGGAAGCTTGCCTAGCATGCCTTAGCGGTGAATTGAGGATAGTCAGCCAAGGAATTAGACCTCGGCTAATCCCGGTCCCACCGCACCTACGGCTATGTAATAAATGTTCTTATTAAATTTTTTTTATGCCAAACCCTCTTCTGCTAGGGCAGTCTGGTAGTTTACTAGGGCTAAGAATTCTTCTAGTGTGATTTCGTATTGGGCGATATATTGCGCAGCTTCTACACCGACATATCGGTAGTGCCATGGCTCAAAGCTATACCCCGTTACCTGCTCTTTTCCTTGTGGGTAACGTAAAATAAAGCCATAATCTTGGGCATTTTCTGAGAGCCATTGAGCTGATGGTTGGTCTGCATAAGCCTCATCTAAACTGCCACTTATACCTGTCCATTCAGTTCCTAACCAGTCAAAGGCTAGTCCAGTTGAATGTTCACTGGCTTCTGCTGGTGCAAAATAAGCATTTGTTAGGTCACGCGCTTCTGATTCTGAATAGCCTTGAGCTAAGTAATCTTGAAAACCATTCTCCACATTTTGTGCTTGATATGCAATGGTCCGGTGAGCAGAAATTGTCGACAGGGTATACCCGGCACTTGCTGCTGCATCAATCAAAGCAGTATAAGCATCTGTGATTGCGGCGTTATATTCTTTCCCTGAATTTGCATAGGCAAAATCCATCACTGGTTCGGTAAGTAATGGGTTAAGTTTATTGACTAATTGATATTGTGCTGAATCTACATCAACTTCTTTAGGTAGGTCTGTCAGCAACTGGGCCATGGCTGCAGTTTCGTCCAGTTCCAGCGTAGCAGCTACATTTGTTGCGATATCCTTCACAGAATAAGATTGGATGTCATCTGCATAGTCGGCTGAAAATTCGGCCATTCGACTGGCTTCTTCATCAGTTGTGGCGTTTGATGCGACTGGCGTGGTGATGGTTTCTGCCAACTCAGCTTTACGTGCTTCAGCCTTTTCCTCATCATCTGAAGAGCCACTTTCTTCGGTGGTTTTTGTATCTGTAGGCTGGTTTGTGGTGGTTTCTGTTTCGGCGTTGGTCTTACTGTAGCTGATATCATAGGCAGCAAGCGCTAAAATAAAGGCCAGTACGATGGCGATGTAGGCCTTGTTAAAGTGGTTCATGTTAATTTTTGACACTTAAGTCACTCCTTGTTTTTCCCATTTGTCTATATCCCTGCCTAAAAATCGCAGGTCCTCTATGCTATAATAACAGAGTGAGATTTCAATTAGATTAAAAAAGAGTAAAACTACTTTTAATATACAAAATTTTTAGATGAGGATGAATGAGATGAATCGTGAAGGAATTTTAAGCGCGAAGAGAATTGTTGTGAAAATTGGGACACATTCTCTTTTGAATAGTCAAAATCAGATTAATTATAACCGGATTGACCGCCTAGCTTTGGCCCTTTCTACCTTAATTCAAGAGGGTAAGGAAGTGATCCTTGTAACCTCGGGTGCGATTGGTGTTGGTTCTGTCAAAATGGGCTTAACTAGCCGACCTACCGATATGGCATCACAGCAAGCGACTGCCGCTGTTGGACAAGTGGCTTTGATGAATTTATATAGTCGGTCATTTAACTACTACAGCCAATTTATCGGGCAAATCTTGTTAACACGGGACATTATCGACTTCCCGGATTCTTACAACAACTACAAAAATGCCATGAATGCCTTATTAGGTCAAAAAATCTTACCCATTATCAATGAAAACGATGCGGTAGCGGTTGATGAAATGGACCACCAAACTCGTTTTGGAGACAACGATACCCTATCTGCCTTGGTTGCTTCAACGATGGAAGCTGACTTGTTGATTTTTCTAACAGATGTGGACGGCTTTTATGATGACAATCCGAAGCGAAATCCTGATGCGGTTCGCTTTGACGTCTTGCATGAGGTGACTGACGACTTAATGGATATGGCTAAGGGTGATGTTTCGGCCTTTTCAACTGGAGGAATGGAAACGAAATTGACGGCTGCTAATGAGTCTTTAAAATCCGGACAAATGACGGTGATTATGTCATCTGAAGATCCTATGCAGATTTTAGACTTAGTTAAGGGCGAATCAATTGGAACTCTTTTCATGCCAAAATAAGCGAATCCAATAGCCTTTCTTAAGATAAATGGTTATAATAAATGAACACAATGAGAAAATACTCATAATTCTAATGTAATGGAGGTACAGACATGATTGATGCACAAGGTTTAGTGAATCTTGGTAAAGCTGCAAAGGTGGCTTCACGAGAATTAGGCAAGTTGGCAAGCGAACAAAAAAATGCGGCTTTATTAGCAATGGCCAAGTCTTTACGGGATAACCAAGCGGCTATTTTAGTAGCTAACCAGGCCGATATTGAAAATACACGAGAGGCTGGCCGACGCCCCGAAAGCTTTATTGAGCGCATGACCCTAACTGAAAGTCGGATTGACGATATGGCCGCTGGGTTTGAAAAGGTGGCGAATTTGCCAGATATTATCGGGCAAACGGATGAAATGTGGTTTACTGAAGATGGCATTGAGATTGGGAAGAAACGTGTACCACTTGGGGTTATCGGGATTATTTTCGAATCACGTCCAAATGTAACAGCTGATGCTACTGCCCTAACCTTTAAAGCTGGTAATGCCGTGATTTTGCGTGGGGGTAGCGAAACGATTCAATCCAACTTGGCCATTATCGAAGCCATTAAAGCTGGTTTATCTGAAGCTGGCGTGACAACCGATGCGGTTAACTTAATCGACAATCCTGACCGGGCATTAGCGACTCAATTTATGCAGATGAACCAATACTTGGATGTGTTAATTCCACGTGGTGGTGCCGCTTTAATTCAAAATGTCGTGAAAAATGCGACTGTGCCAACGATTGAGACCGGTATTGGAAACGACCACTTGTACGTGCACGAAGCGGCTGATTTAGACAAGGCTTTAGCCATTTTGAAAAATGGGAAGCTACAGCGGGTTTCAGTATGTAACGCTTTAGAAAATCTACTAGTCGACGAAAAAGTCGCAGAAGACTTTTTGCCACAAATCGTTGAATCTTTTAAAGCAGACAAGGTCGTTGTGCACGGGGACCAAAGAACGCGGGAAATCTTGCAAGGGAAAATCGATATCTTACCTGTCAATGAGGAAGATTATGCGACGGAATTCTTGGCTTATGAAATTGCGATCAAGGTGACTTCTGGCTACGATGAAGCGATTGAACATATCCAAACTTATTCATCTGCCCACACAGAAGTGATTGTAACAAAAGACTACTCGGTAGCCCGTCAATTCGTGGATGATATTGATGCTGCTGCAGTGGTTGTTAATGCCTCTTCTCGCTTTACAGATGGCGATAAATTTGGGTTCGGTGGCGAAATTGGGATTTCAACTCAGAAATTGCATGCCCGCGGACCAATGGGGATTGAAGCTTTAACGACTTATAAATATGTGATTTATGGCGACGGGCAAATCCGTCACTAATCACCATTCGATAACAGAAACGTGCGTACTGGATGATCCTATCTGGTGCGCTTTTTCGTGGTATAATGGGCGTAAATATTTTTAATAAGGAGCATTTCATGACCAAGCGCGTTTTATTTATACTGACTGGTGGGACCATTTCGGCTCAAGATTCTGACCATGGACTTGTTGCTGGGACCATCAACCAAGAACTAACTGAAATTCTAGCGTCTTCTGGATTAGACTTTACTTATCATGCAGTCAACCTGTTGTCTATCGATTCAACTAATATGCAACCGGAAAATTGGCTGCAGATGGCCCAAGTGATCCAGGACCAATACGAAACCTATGACGGATTTGTTATAGTTCACGGGACAGATACCATGGCTTACGGCGCTGCTGCCCTATCTTACCTGGTACAAAATAGCGCCAAACCGATTGTTTTTACAGGGTCTCAAGTGCCCCTATCAAAAATTGGCAATGATGGCGTGAAAAATATTCTAGATGCTGTAACCTATGCCATTTCTGACCAAGCTTACGCTATATCAATTGTATTCCATGGGGAAGTTTTACTGGGCACCCGGTCGCGCAAAGTACGGTCTCGGTCTTACCAAGCTTTTCAAACCATTGATTTCGCCAACCGGGCAGTTGTCCGGTCACAAAGGGTTTTACCTATCTTAAATCAATCTAGTGATTTAGGGCCAGTTAAATTCTATAACCAACTGAATCCGCGCGTGGGTTTGATTAAATTAACTCCCGGCCTTCCAGCTCAAGTCATTGAAGCCTATTGTAACTTGGTGGATGTCATCGTTATTGAAGGTTTTGGGATTGGTGGGATTCCGCAATTAACCGCTCTCGATTATGCAGGGCAAATTCGGGCAGCCGTCAACCAAGGAAAATATGTGATTTTAACCACGCAGGTCCCGATGGAAGGGTCTGATTATGAGGTCTATGCAGTTGGTCAGTCAATTCTAGGGGAAAAGCATATTATTGAAACAGCCAATATCACCAGCGAAGCCCTAGTCATGAAGACTATGTGGGCCCTTGGGAATTCGGAAGATTTTGACCAGTTCAAAGCTATGATTCAACGTCCCGTTGATTATGACTATCTGAAGTAGAAAAATAACAGGTGTACCCTTTTGAATTAATTGGGTGCACCTGTTATTTTACTTAAGTATTCTTGCTTGAAGTAGCTTTATTGGTAACTTACTCCGAATCCGAATCCGTATCCGTATTTGTTTCCTTGACTGTCTTCATAAGTGTAAGGACGGTCCAAGTAAAATTCCTTGCCGTAGCCTGGCACATCATTAGGTGGTGCACAAATACCATTTTCGCCAACCTTATTTGAATATTTACTTTGCAAATGTTGTTATAAGGTCTTACAATAAGAATCACACGCCAAAAAATAACGGTTTAAATAGTAGTTTGTATTCTTTTAAACAAAGAAAAAGAGCTGAATTTGTGATTTTCAGCTCTTTGTAATTTTATATATTCATAATGTTATATTGCAATCGTTGATTTAAACTAGTTGTTTTTCGAATTTTTTACAATTCAGAAATCACTAGTTTTTCTTAGTATATTTCTTCACTTCAGGAATGACCTTTTCACCTAGTAAATCAATGGTT
>NZ_JBOEQF010000119.1:0-6658 GCF_050689315.1 Aerococcus sp. L_32 | reverse complement strand
TGTTAGAAATTCTTCCAACTCAGCCATTGAGAAATTAGAGGTAAAGAAAGTCGATAACTGCTCTTGCATCCGGTATTGCAAAATAACACCCAACACATCATCGCGGACCCATTCACTATTAGATTCAGCACCAATATCATCTAACACTAGCACTTGCGCCTGCTTGATTTCATTGACTCTTTGGTCAACAGTGTTGGTCCGGATACGTGATTTCAAATCTACTAACAATTCTGGGTAATGTACCAAGGTAGATTTGACCCCATGCTCAGCCAAAGTATTGACTAAAGCTGCTAAGATGTGGGTTTTCCCAACTCCAAATTGCCCGTGTAGATACAACCCCTTATGATAAGCATTTGGCTTACTGGTATAGGCTGAGATGAATTGCAGACTCTTTTGAATCGCTTCAAATCGGTCTTGATAGTCATCCTTCGTCATCTTTTCAAAAGAAGCTGATCGCAGACTTTTCGGCATTGAGACCATAGTCACCCGCTTGTTTAATTCTTCGGCCTCTTGTTGCTGGATAAAGGCTTCAGTTGGATGATAATCCACATCGATAAAGTTCACGTTCATAATCAAATTGGGCGCATATTGGACGAATTTCTTTTGGCCCAGAGCATCATTGCCGTTCTCACGGGCAAACTCATATAATTTTGAAAATGATTTCTTCACAATTTCGTCTTCAAAGCTTAATTGATGTTTGGCAAGAAAAGCCTGTACATCTGGGTCACTTTGAACAATCCCTTCAATTTTGGCTTGTCGCTCTTTGAACATAGGATTGCGGTTGAACTGCTGTTTTAAGGAGTCGCCCACATTTTTCATTTGGTTGTTATCAGCCATACTTACTCACCTTCTTTTGGATTTAATGATTGTAGTAATTGTTGAATTTCTGCTTCTTGGGCACTTAAGGATGCCTTATTTTCTTGCTTGACTACCGCGTCTTGCTTAGGCGTTTCTGGGTCACTTGCCTTTGGCACCGCCACTGGCTTTTGATATTTATCCTGTCTTGAATCAGGGTCTAACCATTTTGGTTTAACCGACTGCTTCTGCGTCTGATAACGACCTTTAGCCATCCGGTTTTTTTGCCGTTTTTCATAATTTTCAGCACTCTTCTGCTTACGTTGCTTCAAGTATAACATGGCTTCTTCAGGCTCAACCACCTTGTTTTGACGCCAGTCATCAGCAACACTCTCTAGGTATGAGCGCGTCAGCCGGTTCTGTTCCAACTCAATCAAACAATATTGGACCATTACATTTAAGGTCGCCGGCTGAATCACTTCTAACTGGATTAACTCGGTAATGGCGTTCCCCTCAGACTTCGTCAGATAGCCACCCTTTTGTTCCTTAATCGACTTCGCAAAAGCAATTGGTGGATAAGACCTAGCCAATTTGGAAAATGACAACTCCTCTTGCGAAAGCCCTTTGCCTAACCATATTTGATCAGCTTGGTGTGCTTGTTGGCGTTCTTGGGTCTCTGAAAATGTAATCCGGTCCGTTAAACTGCTACTAGTCCCTTGTGAAGATGCCTTTGCCGGGTGAACATTGCTTGTACTCGTTTGATTGCTCGACCGGTCTAAAGCCAGACGCTGTAACTTGCGTACGTCAATCTTATTGGTCCTTAGATCAGTCGCTGATAAGGCCAATTCTTTCAAGTCCACTTCATCAAAACCATAGAGTTGATGTAAGGATACAAACATCTCTCTCACTTTATCTGTAATGGCTTTTTCAGAGATGAATGACGATTGCAGCAACTCTTTTAAGGTGTTCATATTCAATGTTGCACTAGTAATTGTAGTTGCCTTGGTTTGGCTATTTTTAGCTACCAACTTATCCTCAATCTCATCCGAAATGGGATAGTATTGACTTGGTAATCGGTAGACATCTTGGAAAGTAGCGGTCACTTCCGACCAATCTCCTGATTTCAAGTCTACTGGCATTTTGATGGAAAACTTATCTAGCATTAATTGATAGCGGTCTTGACCCAACCGGTCCATTAAAAGACTAGACATAATTGGGTCAGAGAAAATATGCTTAGAATCCAATGGTGCTTGCAATTGGTAAATCGTCGTCAAATCATCTGGGCTTGTATGATTACTTTTTTCAAAAACTTGTAATAAGCCAATTGCTTCCAGTTGCCGTCTGGCCTTCACGTATTGCTCTTTACCGGCCACCATTTGTTCCATTAAATCGAAGTGGCGCAAAGGAATTGAGACAAAGTCAGACAATTGAATATTGGCATATAAAGTTTGGTAAAAGGCGTAGGCAATGCCCCCAATAATGGGTTGGTATAGATGAAGTAGGACTTGCTGGTCAATATCTGAAATCCAGTGGGGTTGGGTAATTTGAACAAGCCCTTTTGGATCTAAATTTTGCCATGGGTATGTCACTGGCATTACCCTCCCTTCTATGAAATATTTAGTCTGCTACATGATCTTGGTGTGCGTCTTCACGATTCGCATCGCCTTCACCCTGGTCATTCCGCCCTCTTAATTGTTCGATTTCTCTTAGGAAAACAGTCGGATCCTCAAATTGTCGGTATACGCTGGCATAGCGAATGTAAGCCACTTCGTCAATATCTGGTAAAGCTGCCATCAACAACTCCCCAATTTCTGAAGCTGGTACCTCATTTTGGCTACGAGACCGCAACTCAGATTCAACGTCATTGGCTAACTGTTCAAGTTGGTCAGCTGATACAGGACGCTTTTCAGCAGAACGGATCAGGCCACGCAAAACCTTCTCATGAGAAAACTCTTCTCTGGTCCCGTCACGTTTAACGACTAATAAGGGTGTTCGTTCGATGCGCTCAAAAGTGGTAAAACGGGCACCACAGTCTAAGCACTCTCGACGTCGACGAATAGAAGTATTATTCTCCGCTGGTCGACTATCAATTACTTTTAAATTGGTTGAAGCACAATTTGGACATTGCATATATTTGACACCTCTGCTTTCAATTTTAGTATACTTGAAGAATTGCTCGATTTATTATAGCACAATGGCTATTCAACCACTATTTTAGCGGTTGAAAACCAGAGATGCCGACCCATGCATCCAATTGTTGTTCAGTATCTGCAATAGACCCCGAATTATCAATCACCACATCTGCCATCATCGCTTTTCGTTCAATGGACATTTGAGAAGTCATTCGTTGAAAAGCCTCAACTGAAGTTAAGTTATCCCGCTGTATTAACCGGTCTAATTGAATGGTTTCTGACACATAAATAACCATCACCTGGTCACATGCATCCGCGAAATCCCCTTCAAATAATAAAGGAATATCCATGACAATCAGTTCATGGCCTTCCGCTTCATACTTGTCTTTTTGACTGTTTAACCAGTCACGAATAGGTTGACGTAACAGTTCATTCAGTTTCTCTCGTTCCTTATCATCTGAGAAGATAATTTGGCCTAGTTTTTTGCGGTCTAAAACCCCATTTGGAAAGACAATATCCTCCCCAAAATGTGCTTTAACCGCTTCTAAACCTGGTTGTCCGGGTTCAACAACCACCCGTGCCCCGTAATCTGCATCGATGACTGGAAATCCAGCTTTCTTAAAAAATTTGCTTGCTGTTGATTTACCTGTGGCAATACTGCCGGTTAGTCCTAAAATATGACTCATAGTGCCTCCGTTTTAATTTAAATAGATGATGTAATATTTTTCACTGCAAGGTGAATGTGCTGGCAATATGGACAGAAATGCGTCCCTCTTTTAGCCACGCTAATTTTCTCAATCTCAGTGCCACATCGTGGACAGGGTTGACCCTTTTTCCCGTAGGCCTTTAAATAATCGGCAAATTGACCATTCTCACCAAAGGTATTGGTATAGGTGCGAATCGTTGTCCCACCAACTTCAATGGCTGACGAGATAATCCGACGACTCTCAGTGATAATGGCTTGGATTTCTTCGTCGTATAATGATCTAGCGCTTTGTTCAGGGTGAATTTTCGCTGCAAATAAGATTTCATCCGCATAAATATTGCCAATTCCCGCAATAACCCCTTGGTCCAGCAGAACTGCCTTGATGGATCTTGTTGTCTTATCAAAACGCTTTTGCAGATAATCAAAGGTTAAATCGTTTGGCTCAGGACCTAATTTCAGCTTGGCAATTTCCGCTTCAGTATCCGCCTTTTCAACCATATGAATCCGGCCAAACTTCCGAACATCTCGGTAACGAAGGTCATGACCGTCAGTCAGATGACAAATAACATGGGTATATTGGTCTACCGGGCTTTCCGTTGGCTCATATAGGTACTTGCCTTCCATTCGTAAATGGGCAATCCATGTCACATCTGTCCAATAGAAAAGTAAAAACTTCCCTACCCGATCTACTTTTTCTAATTGCTGGCCTGGCATCCGGGTCTCAAAAGCCTCCACGCCACCTTCCGCTTGAATAATTCTTGGCCAAGTCACTGTCACAGAGGATACTGTCTTACCAATAACAATTTCTTCTAGACCGCGTCTAACCGTCTCCACTTCTGGCATCTCGGGCATCATTACACCACTTTCTACTATCTGTTCTTTATTCTATTCTAATGCAAAACCTGCCTATTGAAAAGACAAGCAGGAGGCAAACCTCGCAAGTTATCTGCCCTCCATGTTTATTTTATTCCATAAGCCAGAAAAGAGGTGCCAGTTTGTTTTAACTGCACCTCTTTTTGTTATCTATTTAGCTTCATACCAAGTTGCACCGTAATTAGATTCAATTTCTAACGGCACATCTAATTGGGCTGCTGACCCCATGATTTCAGTCACTAATTTTTCTAGTGTCTCAATTTCATCTTTTGGCACTTCAAAGACCAACTCATCGTGAATTTGTAATAATAGATTGGCTTGTAACTTGTGTGCTTTTAACGCTTCATCCATCTTCACCATGGCTATCTTAATGATATCCGCTGCGGTCCCTTGAATTGGCGTATTCATGGCATTACGCTCAGCAAATGAACGAACGTTGAAGTTCTTCGCCTTCAAATCAGGTAAGTAGCGACGACGGTTAAATAGGGTTTCTACATAACCATCTTCTTTGGCTTTCTCTACAACATCCTTCATGTAAGCTTGAACACCTGGATAGTTTTCCAAGTAAGTGTCAATAAAGTTCTTAGCTTCCGGACGAGAGATATTCAAGTTTTGGCTTAAACCATAGTCAGAAATCCCATAGACAATTCCGAAGTTTACCGCCTTAGCGTTTCGTCTCATGTTAGAGGTCACTTCTTCTTTAGCCACATTGTAGACTTTCATAGCTGTTGAAGTATGGATATCTTCGTGGTTGTTGAAGGCTTCTTGCATGTGCTTGTCACCAGAAATATGGGCTAGCACTCGTAATTCAATTTGTGAATAGTCACTTGAAAAAATAACCCAGTCTTCGTGACTTGGCACAAATGCTTTACGGATACTCCGACCTTCTTCAGAACGGATTGGAATATTTTGTAAGTTTGGATCAGCTGATGATAAACGACCTGTTGAAGTTAAGGTTTGTTGGAAACGAGAGTGAATTTTACCATCCTCGTGGATAAACTCTTGTAACCCTTCAACATAAGTCGATTGCAATTTATTCAATTGACGGTAGTTTAAAATCAAGTCGATAATTGGTGCTTGGCCAGCCAATTTTTCCAAAACATCCTGGGCTGTTGAATAACCAGTCTTCGTTTTCTTAATCACAGGTAAGCCCATTTCTTCAAATAGGATAACCCCTAATTGCTTAGGTGAATTCACATTAAATTCGTGGCCTGCTTCTTTCCATATATTGGCTTCAAGGCCGTCAATAATCTCTTGGAATTCAGCTTGCATAGTGACTAATTGTTGTTTATCCACTGAAATCCCTAAAATTTCAAGGTTAGCCAATACTAAAGCCAATGGCAACTCCATTTTTTGGTACAAGTCATCCATTTGGTTGGCTTCTAATTGCGGGCGAATGGTTTCTTGTAAACGTGCGATAATATGCACTTTACGGGCAATATGTTCGTACATGGTTTCAGCTTCTTCAGGTACGCCTCGTTTAGCCCCTTTGCCATAAATAGACTCATCATAAGACAAGTCATCCATATCGAATTCGCGTGCCACTTCAGCCAAGTCGTTAGAATTGTCGCGGGCATGTAATAAATACGACCCAATTAAGACGTCATCTACAACCCCTGCAAAGTCGATGCCTACATAGTCCAGCATCACTTTCGTCCGTTTAGCATCAAAGACTACTTTTGTGACTTGCTCATCCGACAACCATGATTTAAATAAATTAGCCTGTAGTAAGCTAGCATCTCCGGTAAAGATTTCACTACCATTCGTCCATGCAACAGCCACAACCTCTGAATCATGGTAGTTTTTACTCAAGTTTTCAAGGTAAATCGCATAACCATCCGCTGCAGCCACACCTGGGAAATGATCCACTGTTAAATCTTCAGCAGACGCCACATGCGTATAGGTAACCTCTTCCCAATCTTCTGTCAACAAGTCCGCCTGGTCTGAATTTTCCAATAAACGAGACATAAAGCCATTAAAGTTCATATCCTTGTAAAATGACATCAGCGGTTCAAGTTGTTTGCCTTTATAAGGTAACTCAGCTAATTCAATTTTCACAGGTGCGTCCAGTTCAATTCGTGCCAACTTTTTAGACAGCATCGCATTGTCTTTTTCGTTGATCAGATTTTCTTTACGCTTCGATTTCTTCATG
>NZ_JBOEQF010000118.1:0-6659 GCF_050689315.1 Aerococcus sp. L_32 | reverse complement strand
TATGAAGAAATCGAAGCGTAAAGAAAATCTGATCAACGAAAAAGACAATGCGATTCTGTCTAAAAAGTTGGCGCGGATTGAACTGGACGCACCCGTGGAAATTGAATTATCTGAGTTACCTTATAAAGGCAAACAGCTTGAACCGCTGATGTCATTTTATAAGGATATGAACTTTAATGGCTTTATGTCTCGTTTATTGGAAAACTCAGACCAGGCGGACTTGTTGACAGAAGATTGGGAAGAGGTTGCCTATACGCACGTGGCGTCTGCTGAGGATTTAACAGTGGACCATTTCCCAAGTGTGGCTGCAGCGGATGGGTATGCGATTTACCTTGAAAACTTGAGTAAAAACTACCATGATTCAGAGGTTGTGGCTGTTGCATGGACGAACGGTAGTGAAATCTTTACTGGAGATGCTAGCTTACTACAGGCTGATTTATTTAAATCATGGTTGTCGGATGAGCAAGTCACAAAAGTAGTCTTTGATGCCAAACGAACAAAGGTCATGCTGGACTATGTAGGCATCGACTTTGCAGGGGTTGTAGATGATGTCTTAATTGGGTCGTATTTACTTCATGCCCGCGACAATTCTAACGACTTGGCTGAAGTGGCACGCGAATTTGATATGGATGACTTGTCTTATGATGAATCTATTTATGGCAAAGGGGCTAAACGAGGCGTTCCTGAAGAAGCTGAAACCATGTACGAACATATTGCCCGTAAAGTGCATATTATCGCACGTTTACAAGAAACCATTCGACCGCAATTAGAAGCCAACCAAATGGATGACTTATACCAAAAAATGGAGTTACCATTGGCTTTAGTATTGGCAAACCTTGAAATTTTAGGGATTTCAGTGGATAAACAACAATTAGTCACTATGCAGGCTGAATTCCAAGAGATTATTGACGGTCTTGAAGCCAATATCTGGAAAGAAGCAGGCCACGAATTCAATGTGAATTCACCTAAGCAATTAGGGGTTATCCTATTTGAAGAAATGGGCTTACCGGTGATTAAGAAAACGAAGACTGGTTATTCAACAGCCCAGGATGTTTTGGAAAAATTGGCTGGCCAAGCACCAATTATCGACTTGATTTTAAACTACCGTCAATTGAATAAATTGCAATCGACTTATGTTGAAGGGTTACAAGAGTTTATCCACGAGGATGGTAAAATTCACTCTCGTTTCCAACAAACCTTAACATCAACAGGTCGTTTATCATCAGCTGATCCAAACTTACAAAATATCCCAATTCGTTCTGAAGAAGGCCGGAGCATTCGTAAAGCCTTTGTGCCAAGTCACGAAGACTGGGTTATTTTTTCAAGTGACTACTCACAAATTGAATTACGGGTGTTGGCCCATATTTCTGGTGACAAGCACATGCAGGAAGCCTTCAACAACCATGAAGATATCCATACTTCAACAGCTATGAAAGTCTACAATGTGGCTAAAGATGAGGTGACGTCTAACATGAGACGAAATGCCAAGGCAGTAAACTTCGGGATTGTTTATGGGATTTCTGACTATGGTTTGAGCCAAAACTTGAATATCTCTCGTCCAGAAGCTAAGAATTTTATTGATACTTACTTGGAAAACTATCCAGGCGTTCAAGCTTACATGAAGGATGTTGTAGAGAAAGCCAAAGAAGATGGTTATGTAGAAACCCTATTCAACCGTCGTCGCTACTTACCTGATTTAAACGCGAAGAACTTTAACGTTCGTTCATTTGCTGAACGTAATGCCATGAATACGCCAATTCAAGGGACGGCGGCGGATATCATTAAGATAGCCATGGTGAAGATGGATGAAGCGTTAAAAGAACATAAGTTACAAGCTAATCTATTATTACAAATCCATGATGAGTTGGTCTTTGAAGTACCAAAAGACGAAATTGATACACTAGAAAAATTAGTGACGGAAATCATGGGGTCAGCAGCCCAACTAGATGTGCCATTAGAAATTGAATCTAATTACGGTGCAACTTGGTATGAAGCTAAATAATGAATATAAAGAGGTGCAGTTAAAACAGACTGGCACCTCTTTTCTAGCCTATGGAATAAAATGGATAAGGATGACAGATATCTTGCAAGCTTTGCCTCCTACTTATCTTTTCAATAGGCAGGTTTTGCATTAGAATGATATGAAGAAGAGAAATTAGAAAGTGGTGTAGTGATGCCAGAAATGCCCGAAGTGGAAACGGTTCGACGCGGTCTAGAAGAAATTGTTATTGGTAAGACAGTATCGTCTGTGACAGTGACTTGGCCAAGAATTATTCAAGCAGAAGGTGGCGTGGAGGCCTTTGAGAGCCGGATGCCAGGCCAGCAATTAGAGAAAGTAGGTCGAGTAGGAAAATTTTTACTTTTCTATTGGACTGATGTAACATGGGTTGCCCATTTACGGATGGAAGGCAAATACCTATATGAGCCAACGGATAGCCCGGTAGACCAATATACCCATGTTATTTGTCATCTGACTGACGGTCATGACCTTCGTTACAGAGATGTTCGGAAGTTTGGCCGGATTCATATGGTTGAAAAGGCGGATACTGAAGCGGAAATTGCCAAGTTGGAATTAGGTCCTGAACCAAAAGATTTAACCTTTGATTATCTGCAAAAGCGTTTTGATAAGACAACCAGACCCATCAAGGCAGTGTTGTTAGACCAAGGGGTTATTGCGGGAATTGGCAATATTTATGCGGATGAAATCTTATTTGCAGCGAAAATCCACCCTGAACAAAGCGCTAGATCATTATACGACGAGGAAATACAAACCATTATTTCTGAGAGTCGTAGGATTATGGCGTCAGCCATTGAAGTTGGTGGGACAACGATTCGAACCTATACCAATACCTTTGGTGAGAATGGTCGTTTTGCCGATTATTTAAAGGTCTATGGGAAAAAGGGCCAACCCTGTCCACGGTGTGGCACTGAGATTGAGAAAATTAGTGTGGCTAAAAGAGGGACGCATTTCTGTCCACATTGCCAGCGCATTCACCTTGCAGTGAAATACATTACATCATCTATTTAAACGTAAAACGGAGGCACTATGAGTCATATTTTAGGACTAACCGGCAGTATTGCCACAGGTAAATCAACAGCAAGTAAATTTTTTAAGAAAGCCGGGTTTCCAGTCATCGATGCAGATTACGGGGCGCGAGTGGTTGTTGAACCAGGACAACCAGGCTTAGAAGCGGTTAAAGCGCATTTTGGGGAGGATATTGTCTTTCCAAATGGGGTTTTAGACCGTAAAAAACTAGGCCAAATTATCTTCTCAGATGATAAGGAACGAGAGAAGCTGAACGAATTGTTACACCAACCTATTCGCGACTGGTTAAACAGTCAAAAAGACAAGTATGAAGCAGAAGGACATGAACTGATTGTCATGGACATTCCTTTATTATTTGAAGGAAATTTCGTGGATGCATGTGACCAGGTAATGGTTATTTATGTGTCAGAAACCATCCAATTAGACCGGTTAATGCAGCGGGATAACTTAACTTCAGTTGATGCTTTTCAACGAATGACTAGTCAAATGTCCATTGAACGAAAAGCCATGATGGCGGATGTGGTGATTGATAATTCGGGGTCTATTACAGATACTGAACAACAATTGGATGCATGGGTCGGTATCTCTGGCTTTCAACCGCTAAAATAGTGGTTTAATAGCCTTTGTGCTATAATAAATCGAGCAATTATTCAAGTATATTAAAATTGAAAGCAGAGGTGTCAAATATATGCAATGTCCAAATTGTGCTTCAACCAATTTAAAAGTAATTGATAGTCGACCAGCGGAGAATAATACCTCTATTCGTCGACGTCGAGAGTGCTTAGACTGTGGCGCCCGTTTTACCACTTTCGAGCGCATCGAACGAACACCCTTATTAGTCGTTAAACGTGACGGAACTAGAGAAGAGTTTTCTCATGAGAAAGTTTTGCGTGGCCTGATCCGCTCTGCTGAAAAGCGTCCTGTATCAGCTGACCAACTTGAACAGTTAGCCAATGATGTTGAATCTGAGCTGCGGTCTCGTAGCCAAAATGAGGTACCAGCTTCTGAAATTGGGGAATTATTGATGGCGGCTTTACCAGATATTGATGAAGTGGCTTATATTCGTTATGCTAGCGTATACCGACAATTTGAGGATCCGACTGTTTTCCTAAGAGAAATCGAACGGTTAAGAGGGCGGAATGACCAGGGTGAAGGCGATGCGAAACCTGAAGAATCAAACCAAGATCATGTAGAAGACTAAATATTTCATAGAAGGGAGGGTAATGCCAGTGACATACCCATGGCAAAATTTAGATCCAAAAGGGCTTGTTCAAATTACCCAACCCCACTGGATTTCAGATATTGACCAGCAAGTCCTACTTCATCTATACCAACCCATTATTGGCGGCACTGCTTACGCCTTTTACCAGACTTTATATGCCAATATTCAACTGTCTGACTTTGCCTCAATCCCTTTGCGCCACTTCGATTTGATGGAACAAATGGTGGCTGGTAAGGAGCAATACGTGAAGGCCAGACGGCAACTTGAAGCAATTGGCTTATTACAAGTTTTTGAAAAAAGTAGTCATCAAAATCAAGATGATGTGACGACGATTTATCAATTGCAAGCACCTTTGGAATCTAAGCACATTTTCTCTGACCCGATTATGTCTAGTCTTTTAATGGGCCGGTTGGGTCAAGACCGCTATCAATTGATGCTAGACAAGTTTTCAATCAAAATGCCAGTAGACTTGAAATCAGGAGATTGGACGGAAGTGACTGCTACTTTCCAAGATGTCTACCGATTACCAAGTCAATACTATCCCATTTCGGATGAGATTGAGGATAAGTTGGTAGCTAAAAATAGTCAAACCAAGGCAACTACAATCACTAGTTCAACCTTAGATATGAACACCTTAAAAGAGTTGCTGCAATCGTCATTCATCTCTGAAAAAGCTATTACAGCTGAAGTGAACGAGATGTTTGTATCCTTACATCAACTCTATGGTTTTGATGAGGTGGACTTGAAAGAATTGGCCTTATCAGCGACTGATCTAAGGACCAATACGATTGACGTACGCAAGTTGCAGCGCCTGGCTCTAGACAAATCGAGCAGTCAAACAGGTATAAGCAATGTTCAGCCAGCAAAGGCATCTACACAAGGGACTAGTAGCGGTTTAACGGACCGGATTACGGTTTCAGAGGCCAAAGGCCGCCAGCAGGCAGATCAAGCTGATCAACAATGGCTAGGGAAAGGGCTCTCAAAAGAAGAGTTGTCATTTTCTAAATTGGCTAGGTCTTATCCACCAATTGCCTTTGCTAAATCAATTAAGGAACAAAAGGGCGGCTATCTGACTAAGTCCGAGGGGAACGCCATTACTGAGTTAATCCAGTCAGAAGTGATTCAGCCGGCGACCTTAAATGTAATGGTGCAATTCTGTTTGATTGAGTTGGAACAGAACCGGCTGACGCGCTCATACCTAGAGAGTGTTGCTGATGACTGGCGTCAAAACAAGGTGGTTGAGCCTGAAGAAGCCATGTTATACTTGAAGCAACGTAAACAGAAAAGTGCTGAAAATTATGAAAAACGACAAAAAAACCGGATGGCTAAAGGTCGTTATCAGACGCAGAAGCAGTCAGTTAAACCAAAATGGTTAGACCCTGATTCAAGACAGGATAAATATCAAAAACCAGTGGTGGCGCCAAAGGCAGGTGACCAAGAAGGGCCTAAGCAAGACACGGCAGTCAAGCAAGAAAATAAGGCATCCTTAAGTGCGCAAGAAGCAGAAATTCAACAATTACTGCATTCATTAAATCAAAAAGAAGGTGAGTAAGTATGGCTGACAACAACCAAATGAAAAATGTGGGGGACTCATTAAAACAGCAGTTCAACCGCAACCCCATGTTCAAAGAGCGACAAGCAAAAATCGAAGGCATTGTTCAAAGTGATCCAGATGTCCAGGCCTTTCTTGCCAAACATCAGTTAACCTTTGAAGATGAAATCGTGAAGAAATCATTTTCAAAATTATATGAGTTTGCGCGCGAGAACGGTAACGATGCATTGGGCCAAAAGAAATTCGTCCAATATGCGCCAAATTTGATTATGAACGTGAACTTTATCGATGTGGATTATCATCCAACTGAAGCCTTTATCCAACAACAAGAGGCCGAAGAATTGAACAAGCGGGTGACTATGGTCTCTATGCCGAAAAGTCTGCGGTCAGCTTCTTTTGAAAAGATGACGAAAGATGACTATCAAGACCGATTTGAAGCGATTCAAAAGAGTCTACAATTTATTTCAGCCTATACCAGTAAGCCAAATGCCTATCATAAGGGTTTGTACCTACATGGGCAATTTGGGGTTGGGAAAACCCATATCCTGGCTGCTTTAGTCAATACTTTGGCTGAGCATGGGGTCAAATCTACCTTGGTACATTACCCGGAATTGTTAGTAGATCTGAAATCACGTATCCGGACCAATACTGTTGACCAAAGAGTCAATGAAATCAAGCAGGCGCAAGTGCTAGTGTTAGATGATATTGGTGCTGAATCTAATAGTGAATGGGTCCGCGATGATGTGCTGGGTGTTATTTTGCAATACCGGATGCAAGAGCAGTTATCGACTTTCTTTACCTCTAATTTCTCAATGGCTGAGTTAGAAGAATTTCTAACG
>NZ_JBOEQF010000117.1:0-6661 GCF_050689315.1 Aerococcus sp. L_32 | reverse complement strand
CCCATTGTAGTCTTCAATTGGCACGCGACCACCTACGGATACGTATTGGACGTTACCATTGGTTTGAATGGCTTCGTGATAGTTGTTGCCCGCTAAATCAAACTCAACAGATACGGGTTCAACGCGATCCGTCTGATCAGCTTGATCGATAAATTGATCAACTTGTTCAAGTAATGTGGCTTTATCCGCCATATCTGCTGTTAAACTGACTGTCAGCATGCGAGGATCCCACATTTTGCCATTCACTTCAATTAATTTAGCAATAAAGTCATCTGCCTTAGTTGAGAAATTTTCAATTAAATCAGTCATATGGTCATAGAATGATAAACCAGAAATGACGTCTTCATACTTGGCTGCTTGTGAGTAGAATGACCGCAGTCTAGAAATGGCTACGCGATGGCCAGCCCCTTCGTATGACTGACTCATATTGAATTTCACCCGTTGTAAGACATTTAAAATCCGTGACTTATCAGAAAAGTCAGTAAATTTCATCGTATCTTGTAATAGTTCAAAACCACGAGCAGAATGGTCACCAATCGCCGCAAATGATGACACTAAAACTGGCACATAATCATCTTGCGAACCTTCACGAATAAAGACTTTAGGTCGCATAGAAATTCCAGCAGTCGCCTTCATCATTTCAATGTCCATTTGACGATAATCATAATTTTCCGTGTCCAATAAACCTAATAAAATGGTCACATAATTCACGTATGGCAAATCTTCCGCTGCAATATGGTCTAATTTGTAAGCCATTTGTACATATCGAATGCCTGATGCGTCTTGTTCATGGAAAAGGACGGGTACCCCTTGTTGGCCGGTTAATGTTTCTTCAGCAATTGCTTGGGTTGTCCGCGGTACATCTGAAATATCTAACTTTGGTAAGGCTTGACGGGCTTCATCGGTGTCTGGTGTATCTTGGTAGACCCGCAACGCTTGGTTTTCCTGAATTAATGCTTGAATGTCTTGGTCAGTCATTGCGGCTTTTTCAGCAGCTAACTTGGCTTCTAGTTGGTCGTCCTGTTCTTTGAATAAGCCAACTTTCGGTTGGTAAATACCGACTAAGCTGGCATCTGCCGCCAGCAAGTTGTCTTGAAGCCATTCTTCATAGAAGTCAGTGGCTAATTTCGCTCTTAAATCGTCGAAATATTTCGAAAAATGAAGGACTTCGGTCGGAGACATGCCATATCGCCATGCCATGGTCATTTGGATTTCATAGGTAATCCCCTTCATGGCACCGCCGGCTTGACGGGCTGCGAATTCGCGGGTGTTGATCACCCCTTCAAGTAGGTCGCGGTTAATCCCGTTGGCTACAAGGTCAGTTAGGGTTTCTTTAATTACAGCAAGGGCCTTGTCCTTATTAGCTGGATTGAATTGTTTCAGAACTAGACCGAAATCTAGGTAGTAACCGTCTGACCCAATGGCTTCAACTTCTTCCGCTAGCCCAGCTTCGATAAGGGCTTGTCGTATAGGCGCAGCTTCAGATTCAATTAAGGCATCGCTTAAAATATTGACCACGTAATTATTGGTCAAGTCTGTAGATGCACCTACATGGGTCATGTAGGTAAGGTAAGAATCATGTTCGGCTGTCTTGCGTTCATCAGCGTCATAAAAGGCCTGGTATTCGATGTGGCCATCCTTTGTTTCTGGCAAGTCAAATTGAACTTGCTGGTCTTTTTTCAAGAATTCACTGAAGAAATCGCCGTTGATTTGACTCAAAGTACGGTCCATATCGATGTCACCGTAAACATAGGCAAGGGCGTTATCTGGACGGTAGTGGTCGGCGTGGAATTGTTTGAAATTGTCAAATGTTAAATCAGGAATTTCGTATGGATAACCGCCTGATTCGTGGGCATAGGTTGAGCCTGGGTGCATATTCGCCGTAACATCTTGCATAATAATGCGTTCTGCGTCTGAATAAGCCCCACGCATTTCATTGTAAACGACCCCGTTATAGATTATAGGCTCGTCCGCATCGAATAACTCTTTATGCCAACCTTCTTGTCGGAAAATATTTTCTTCGCTGGTCATTTTAGGGAAGAAAACGGCGTCTAAATAGACATCCGTTAAGTTATGGAAATCTTCTTCATTCATCGATGATACTGGATAAATGGTCATATCTGAAAAGGTCATAGCATTTAGGAAGGTGTTCATTGACGTTTTCAACATGGTCATAAATGGATCTTTCGCTGGATATTTACGTGATCCAGAAAGGACTGAATGTTCCACAATATGGGCTACACCAGTCGAATCTTTTGGTGGTGTTTTAAAACCAATCCCAAACGAACGGTTTTGGTCATCATTTTCAACCCAAATTACTTGGCCGCCTGATTGTTCATGGGCAAAGGTGTGGACTTGGGCGTTGGCATCTTGAATAAATTGACTGTCTACAAGGGTGAAACCATGCATTTGGTCCCCTTTTTTCAAGCTGGTTGTCATACAATTATCTCCTTATCGGTCATTTTCTTGTTTCCTTATATTTTAACAGTTTTTGCAGGACTTTATTAGTCAGACCGCTTGTTTGCTATAATAAGCGTAACTGAAAGCAGAAAGGATGAACCTTATGACGATCCAATTCTATGACACACCAGAAAATTTAATTGCTGGTACGACTTTAAAAGACAACAAGCAAACCCTTAACGGCAATTTAGCCCTACATACTGGAGAAGACCCGACGCAAGTTGTAGCAAATCGACAAGATTTAGCGGATGCATTACAGGTTGACGCCGACCAGTTCGTTTTCGCTAATCAAACCCACTCCAAAAAAGCTTACCGTGTCAAAGCTGAGGACCGGGGACGCGGTAGTCTGTCGACTGAAGATGCGGTGGACGATGTAGATGCTTTATATACTTACGAAACGGATATTGTACTTGGTGTATTTACGGCAGATTGCGTGCCTGTTCTCTTTTATGATGAGGATAGCGGTTTGATTGGTGCCATCCATTCAGGCTGGAAAGGGACCGTCCAAGACATCGTTTCTTGGACTTTTGCACAAATTAAAGGTCAAGATCCAGACCTTTTTATGGGCAAAATGAAAGCTATTCTCGGACCATCTATCGCACAAGATTCTTTTGAAGTGGACAAAGATGCTGCTGACCAATTCAAGGCACTTGGTTATGCGGATGATTTTATTCAGTGGGATGCCCGTCGAGAGAAATACTTGATTGATAATCAAGCAACCGTTGCTGAGCAGTTGAAACGAGTGGGCTTCTTGCCAGAAAATATTCAATTATCCGACCAGGATACATTAAAGATGACCGATGGTTTTTCTTACCGCCTAGATAAAACCCCAGGACGTCATTTCAATTTTATTACTAGAAAGGGATAGAAGTAGTATTTATACATTATGGAGTAAATTAGTAAGTTTTAAAGAGGTATAGTAAATTTTCTAAGCCTTCGACTTCTGCTTTTTCCTATCATTGCCTTAAAAGCAGTAGGTCCGTCTTCAATCTCGGTCTGAAGACTTGTCTGGCGACACAATCTGTAAGGCGTACACGCCAAACAGATTGTTGTGGGCCATCCCTCCTTTTTACTGCTAAGGCATGCTAGGAAAGCGTCAGCCTTAGCTTTCATATTACAGATCTCATGACTTGGAATTTCTCATTAAATAATAATCCATAAATAAGGCTTTTCAAGATTATTGAATATAAAATGTAGTCTTTGCTTAAGCTTATTCAACTATGGTCTATAAAATAGTTCGTATTGCCAAAAATATTTCTATGTCTATTTTCAAATATGGGCATTAAAAAACCAGCCGTTGGGAGGACGACTGGTTTTTTGTAATCTTTCGTTTTGGGAGGAGAAAGATTTATGAAGAAAAGTTTGGTTTCTTTATTGGGTATGCTTATATAATAGGCGATAGCTTTGAAGATATTGTGAAGATTTCGTCAAAATTTGTGTTGTTTCTATGATTTTAAGGTTATAGATTATTAAAGCCATTTTTCAAGTTTGCAATAGAAAACCAGCCGTTGGGAGGACGACTGGTTGACTGTAATCTTTCGTTTTTGGGAGGAGAAAGATTTATGAAGAAAAAGTTTGGTTCTTTATTGGGTATGCTTATATAGTAGACGATACTTGTGAAGATATGATGAAAATCCGACTCAAAATTGTGGTCAATCTGTGATGGATTCTTTAGAAATATATTAAGGCAGGTGATATGCCTAGTCCACTAGGGTTAGACAGTGAATGATATCTGCATAATCTGGGTATTGGTTGAGTAAATCTGCTCGTTTGAATAGTTCAAAGTCATCGTATTCAAATCCTGGACTAACCATGCATGAGACTAGTGAATAGCTATCTGCGTCTTCAACTGTTGAGCCAAAAATAGTCCCCTTTGGTACGACTGCTTGAAGGACTTGCCCTTGTTCAACGTCTGTGCCTAAAGTGACTTGTTGATAGTCACCCTCTGCTGTAATCATGTGGACAGTTAGTGGGCTGCCGTAGTGGTAGTACCACACTTCATCGGCTGTTAAACGGTGGAATCTTGATGGATTGTTGCTTGTTAGGAGAAAGTAGATGCTGGTATATAGGGCACGTGGTTTTTGGCTTTCTAGCTGGATAGTTTGGTCTGATTTCAATACTTGATAGAAAAAGCCGCCTTCTTCATGTCCTGCCATCTTGTAGTGGTCGATCCAAATTGATTTGTCTTTCATATATTTCGCCTCCAAAATATTTCCTTTTCACCTTCAATAGTATCTATTCTCCCAGCATTTTGCACGATTTTTTATGCCATTTGCGCCCACATTATTACGAATCCGATAAATACAATCACGTACATGATTTGTCGATATTGTGAAAATATTATCAAACTAACACTCTTTTTATAACTTATAACTATTTAATGTCTTGTTTTTAAAACAATCGCTTCACGTTTGTGCTAGGCTACCATTATGAAAAATTTGTCCATAATATTGAAAAATGATTGTAAGGAGACAAGCTATGAGCGATATGAATATTTCGAGTTTCATGAGTAAAATCGACGGTGCAGTTGCCAAGAAGGATGCCCTTTTTGACCAATCAAAAGTCCGATATTTGTTGCGGGCTATTTACGCGGGTATATTCTTAACCCTGCCAACCGCTATTGGTGTCTTAGTTTGGGATGCCATTGCTGTAGACTACCCGTCTTTAGGTAAAATAAGCTACGCTTTGATATTTCCGATAGGTTTAGCCATGATTATTTATTTGAACGGTGAGTTGGCTACTTCAAATATGATGTACCTTTTCGCAGGTGCGCATCGCCGGAAATTATCTTGGTCAAAAGCATTAACCATTATCTTTATTTGCACATGCATGAACCTACTAGGGGCTGCTATTGTTGGTATACTCATTGGGCATTCTAGTATCGCACATTATTTTAATGCTGATTCTGCGATCATGACCATGATTAATGCGAAATTGGATAAAGACATTTGGACCTTATTCATAGACGGGATTCTCGCAAATATCTTCGTCAATATCACCATTATGGGGCAGATGAAAATGAAAGATGATATTGGCCGCCTACTATTTATCATCGCCGTTATTTTCCTATTTGTTTATGGTGGGTTAGAACATATTATTGCGAATTTCTCGCTAATGAGTATCGCTTTCTTCTCAGGTAATGACATGGATATGATGGCCGTGTTGATTAATTGGATCTTCGCCTTTATGGGCAATCTAGTAGGTGGCGGTGTTATCATGGGGCTAGGGTATAGCTTCCTAAATAGTGTAGAGACAGGATATCTCGACTAAGTCCAGATGATGAGGTATCCAGAAAAGTATAAAGAATGCCGCGCGATTTACATAGAACATCCTAAAAAAATAAGAGACCAAGGGGTTGCATCTGCTTTGATGTCCCCTTGGTCTATTTTTATGGTTCTTATTCGGTCAACAGGTTGAACAACCGCTAGCCATTTATGCTTCTTCTGCTACCATCAAACTGAATTGGCCTGTCAATGTAATTTCTCCAAGGTCACTTGGTAGAATGAAGGCGTCTGCTGCTTTTACATCCCAAGCCTTGTCGCCAACCGTTACTTGTCCTTGGCCCTCAAGGACTGTACACAACTGGTACTTGTCGGATAAGTTGATATGCAAGATATCCTCGATTGTCCATTTTGCCACGGAGAAGTATTCATTGGTCCAAAATTCTTGGATTGAGCCGCCCGGTAGTTCAGTTGTATGACCGGTTGCTAGAGTATCCTTGTGGGGGAACATGGTGACATCCGCTGATTGTTGGATGTGTAGGTCACGTTCCTTGCCATCGGCGTCCTTGCGTCCGTAGTCATAAACCCGGTAGGTGGTGTTAGAACTTTGTTGGGTTTCGAGGATTAATACGCCGCCACCGATAGCATGGATAGTCCCTGCTGGCACGGCGAAGAAATCACCGGCATGAACGGGCACTTTACGTAACAGTTGGTCCCACTCGTTCTCTTCGACCATTTCTAAGAACTGTTCTTTATTCTGGGCATTGTGGCCGTAAATCAGGTAGGCACCTGGATCAGCGTCCATAATATACCAGCACTCCGTCTTCCCAAGGTCATTTTCATGGGCTAGTCCATAGGCGTCATCCGGATGCACTTGGACGGACAAGTCTTCCTTGGCATCAATTATTTTGATTAATAATGGAAAACGTTCAGCCACTTCTCCCAAGAAGATTTCTGGGTGCTTTTGGTACAAGTCAGAT
>NZ_JBOEQF010000116.1:0-6729 GCF_050689315.1 Aerococcus sp. L_32 | reverse complement strand
TATCACTTCTGAAGTCTGGAATGACGGCATTTATAAAGCCTGTGAACAATTAGGCTTGTTTGATTAATATTTAAAAAAGGGCAATCACCCGCTTACTACGGTTCTTTCTATAGAAGGGAAGGCTAGCTTAAGTGGGGATTGTTCTTTTTTCATGCGTAAAATGGTTATCAGGGGACTTGGGCTGGATTCCGCTATATACTATAAGTGTTTAAAGGCTCTTACGTCATTTCGTGGATGTTTTCAGGTGAATAAGGAAGAACAAAATAGAGGAAAAAACACAGAAAATGGCTGACCGAGTGAGGTTCAACTGCTTTCTGTGTTTTTATTTTATTTTTATAAGTTACCGTCTAACAAGTCTTGAATCACTTTTGATACACCTAGATCGTTATTAGATGGGGCGATAAAATTAGCTTGTGCTTTAACATCGTCATGGGCATTTTCCATGGCATATGAATATTTCACTGCAGCCAACATTTCAATGTCATTATAGTTATCACCAAAAGCCATCATTTGGTCAGTGGTGATATTGAGTAAGTTGCTCAATTGGTACATGCCTTGGCCTTTATCGATATTTTTGTTCATAATATCAATCCACTCTTTTCCGGATGTTGTGGCAGAAAATTGTTTGCTTAAAGCCGGACCGTAAATATCCGCATATTGGTCAACGGCATCGTTATTTGGTGTGTACACTGTAAATTTGTTGGCAACAGCATCTACTGATGCGAAGTCGTCGAAATAGTAAATATTGGTATAGAATGTCCGGTAGATTTGATCATATTGATCATGGGCTTTTGAAATGTAGGCAGCGTCTAGGGCACACAAGATAGGGATACCAGTTGCTTCATTTTGCTCAAGGGTAAAGGCCATCAATTTGCGGTAGTCATCTGGATCGATGATTGAATTAAATAATTGTTCTCCTTGTTTGGTAATGGCTGCACCATTATCAGATACGAAAATCAAATCGTCTTCGATATGACTGAACATATCTACCAATGTATAAAGTGGTCGTCCGGATGCGATGGCCACCTGGATGCCTTTTTCCTTTAAGGCGTGTACCTGGTCAGTAAAGTTCTCAGGGAGCTGACCCTTATCATTCAGTAAGGTGTGGTCCATATCAATGGCAATTAATTTAATATCTATCATGTAAATCCTCCAATTGGTATTTTTTACTATCGAGCTTTTTTAGACTGTTATATAGCGCTTACAATTACTTTTAACTTAAAGATTACATCGTAAGACGGATGGCTAGTAAACTTATCTATGTTATATTATAACCATAAACTATTGAAAACGAAAATGAAAGGATGAACGCCCATGGGTTGTTTAGGAAATTTAATTTGGATGATTTTTGGTGGGCTTATTTCTGCCATCTCTTGGTTCTTTATCGGCTGTCTATGGTGCCTAACGATTGTTGGTATTCCCGTAGGCCTACAATGTTTCAAAATGGCCAAATTATCATTAATGCCATTTGGTAAAGACGTTGTCCGTGAGGAAAGTGGCTTTGGGAGCTTGCTATGGAATATTCTATGGTTAATCTTTGGTGGTCTAGAATTAGCAGTCATGCACCTATTTGTGGGGGTTATTTTAGCTATTACCATTATCGGTATCCCATTCGCCAAACAACATTTTAAACTAGCCTTACTATCCCTAGTGCCATTTGGTGCGCGAATCGTACCGTCAAATACACTTTACATGGATATAAGATAGTAGAATAGTTATAGGAAAAAACTAGCCAGATACCTCTTGGCTAGTTTTTTTTAGAATAAAATGTCGGCAAAATCTAATTGGGCAATCACTTTTTCCAGATCATTTACGGGTGCTTCAACTAGGAAACCGCGTTTTCCGGCTGAAAAAATAATGGTCTCATAATTTTGAGCGGATGCATCAATAATGGTTGGGAAGGCCTTCTTCATACCAATTGGAGAACACCCACCGTGAATGTAGCCAGTTAAGGGTTCAAGATCTTTCTGAGCAATCATATGAATATTCTTCTCGCCAACGGCAGCAGCGGCTAATTTTAGGTCTAACTCATGGTTAACAGGGACTAGGAAAACATAGTGGTCTTTTGATTTTCCGTGTGTGACTAGTGTTTTGAATTGTTGATCTGGATTAATGCCAAGGATTTCAGCAACATCTTCACTAGAATGGGGCGTGAAATCTTCAGGAAGGGTCATTTCTGTATAGGGAATTTTTTGTTGGTCTAATTTACGGAGTACATTGGTTTTTTTAGCTTTTGCCATAATTCAACATCACTTTCTTTTATATTTTCATCCTTCGATTTAATTCTATGATTTAATCCTATTTTACACATCTATGTTTTTTTTTGCGAAAAAAAGCGATTGGGTAAAACAAAATGAGACGTGTGAGTAAATAGACAGGTTTGAGCTGCGTGTGTGAGAAAATATGACATTTCGCGTAATATTTCCTTTCCTTTTTTGATAATTTCAAGGTATACTTGTAACTATCTTGTGAAAGCATTAAAAACATATGAAGAAAGAAGTGAGGGAAAGCCATGATGAAGCATATAAAGCTATCATTTTCCGTATTTATTGTAAGTTTACTTACTCTATTATTTTCAATCGCACCTGGTAAAGTTGAGGCAACTGAAACAGGTAATGGCGAAACTTATATTATTGCAACTGATACAACTTTTGCACCTTTTGAATTCGTAGATGACTCAGGTGAATTTGTTGGCATCGATGTAGATATTTTAGCAGCAATCGCTGAAGACCAAGGATTTGATTATGAATTACGTTCATTAGGTTTCGATGCAGCGGTTCAAGCTGTTGAAACAGGTCAAGCAGACGCGGTAATCGCTGGTATGTCAATTACTGAAGAACGTCAACAAACCTTTGACTTCTCAGAACCATATTATGAATCAGGTACTGCTTTTGCGGTATTGGACGATTCTGAATACCAATCATTAGAAGATTTAGAAGGTCAATCTGTTGCTGTTAAAACAGGTACGCAAGGGGCAACAATCGCAGCCGACTTAGCGGACCAATACGGTTTTACAGTGAATACTTTCGATGACTCGCCAAACATGTACCAAGATGTTATTTCTGGTAACTCAGCAGCAGCGGTAGAAGATTATCCAGTAATGGGTTACGCAATCGAATCAGGTGGTTTAAACTTACGATTCATTGGTGACAATTTTGAAGAAGCGCCTTATGGATTTGCAGTATTAGGTGGCCAAAATGCTGAATTACTTGACATGTTCAACGCCGGTCTTGAAAACATCAAGGCTTCAGGTGAATATGATGACATTTTAGCTGAATACGGTGCTAGTCAAGAAGAAACATCTTCTTCATCAGAAACACCAGCAGCTGGTTCAGGTGAAACTTACACAATTGCAACCGATACAACTTTTGCACCATTTGAATTCGTAGACGAAAATGGTGACTTCACTGGGATCGATGTTGAATTATTGGATGCCATTGCAGCTAACCAAGGTTTCAACTACGAGTTGAAATCATTAGGGTTTGATGCGGCGGTTCAAGCGGTTGAAACCCAACAAGCAGATGCCGTAATCGCTGGTATGTCAATTACAGAAGAACGTAAACAAACATTTGACTTCTCAGAACCGTATTTTGATTCAGGGACAACATTCGCTGTTTTAGCGGATTCAGATATTGAATCATATGAAGACTTAGATGGGCAAAATGTTGCCGTTAAAACGGGTACGCAAGGGGCAACAATCGCCCAATCAATGGCCGACGAATACGGTTTTACCGTAACGACATTTGATGACTCTTCTAATATGTATCAAGATGTTATTTCTGGTAACTCAGCGGCAGCGGTAGAAGATTATCCAGTAATGGCTTACGCGATTAACTCTGGTGGTTTGAACCTTAAAATTATTGGTGATCAATTAGAACCAGTATCTTATGGGTTTGCTGTTTTAGCTGGTGAAAACCAAGAATTACTACAAATGTTCAATGACGGACTAGCGGCTATTCAAGAATCTGGCGAGTATGACGAAATCGTTGGTAAATACTTGGGTGATTCTGAAGAAGGCGAAACAAGTTCTTCTAACGGCTTCTTAGCTCAATTAGCCAACAACTTCCCAGCCTTATTATCAGGTTTAGGAACAACCGTTTACTTAGCTATCGTATCATTAGTAATTGCGACAATATTAGGTATTTTCTTAGGATTGATGCGTACAAGCGGTAACGTTGTGCTATCAGGAATTGCGACAGTATATATCGACATCATGCGTGGGTTACCACTGATTGTAATGTCATTCTTCATCTACTTCGGTATTCCGCAAATGTTTAACATTACCATTTCAAGTAACTTGGCGGGTATCTTAACCCTTTCACTTAATGCAGCAGCCTACATGGGTGAAATCGTTCGTGGTGGTATCCAAGCTATCGATACTGGTCAAACTGAAGCAGCTCGAAGTTTAGGTTTAACAAACGGTCAAACAATGCGTCACATCATCTTGCCACAGGCAGTAAAAGTGATGGTACCGTCATTCATTAACCAGTTCGTTATTACCTTGAAAGATACGTCAATCCTATCCGTAATTGGTATCGTAGAATTGACGCAAACAGGTCGTATCATCATCGCCCGCACTTACCAATCAGGTAGCATGTGGTTGATTGTTGGTTTGATGTACATCATTATCATTACGATTCTAACTAAACTATCAAACTATATTGAAAAACGTTATGTAGGTTCAAGAACTACACGCTAATAAATAAACGTTGATCATACGAAAAATCCAGGCACCTTTAACCGGGTAACCTGGATTTTTTTGATTTAAGTTGATGGAACCTAGGCTTCTTGAACGATGTTTTGTGGTTTACCGTCGATAAATGCCTTGGTGTTTTCAAAAGCAATCTGCGCTCTTAATTCCATGGCTTCGTCAGATAAGAAACCAACATGTGGTGTCAAAATAGCATTCTTAGCCGATAATAATGGGTAGTCAGCAGGCAATGGCGGTTCACCGTCAAAGACGTCAATCCCAGCGCCGGCTATTTTGCCTTCATTCAATAAGTCTGCTAAGGCTGAATCATCAATTATCGGCCCGCGGGCAACGTTAATGATCACAGCAGATTCTTTCATCAAGCTTAATTTGTCTTTATTTAACAAGTGTCTTGTTTCATCATTTAAAGGCAAATGAACTGATACAATATCTGCGCTTTGTAATAATTCATCCAGTTCAACTAATTCTACGCCTAAGTCTTTGGCTTCCTGCTTTTCAGACCGGTTGTATCCGATTAAATTAGCGCCAAAAGCTTTGAATAAATTGGCCGTTTCAAGTCCGATATGACCAGTACCGACGATACCAACCGTTTTCCCTTTGATTTCACGACCTTGGAAGGGACCTGGAAAGTTGGCATTACGGATGTCGTCGTTACCCTTTGTGATGGCGCGGAATAGGTCTAAAGTCAAACCTAAAGCCAATTCAGCAACCGCTGTTGTTGCATAACCAGATGCATTGGCGATGGCGATCCCTTTATCCTTACTTGCTTTGCTGTTAACATGGTCGAAACCAGTGAAGGCGACGTTGATAAATTTTGTGTTTTCTAAACGCTCGATCACTTCAGCCGGGTAGGGATTATTGGCAATCATGACAATATCAGCGTCTTTAGACCGTTCATAAAGTTCGTTTGGATCAGTCGTTTTGTCAGGGTGATAGGTAAATTCATGACCCGCGTCAATCAGCGGTTGGGCCAATTCGTTAATGCGGGCTTCTGGTACGCGTAATGGTTCTAGTAAAGCAATCTTCATGGAATCTTCCTTTCAACGTTTAATTATACAATCGATTCTTACTTTCACTATAAGGCATAAAGGCATTTAATTCAAACAGTTGACACCCGGAAATAGTATGAGAAAATTTAGGGAAAAGGGGTAGGTGTGTGACATGATTTTACTAGGATTGGAAATTACATTTACATTTGCTAGCGATTCGCTGAAAGACAAACGCCGAATCCTACAAAGTATGATGAAAAAAGTATCCGCCAAATACGGTGTTTCAGTTGCAGAAACTGGAGACCAAGACGTCATCAACCAGGCTATTCTTGGCATTGGTATTGTGTCAAATTCATACGGTTTTGCGGAGAAGATGCTCAATCAAGCTGTTGACTTTTGTGAAGCCAACTATCCAATTGAAGTCATCCAACAAGATTGGTATGAATAGCTTTTTAGAGGCGGTCTTGAATAATCTTGTCTAGGGCTTGAATAAAATGATGACGGTCTTCTGCAGTAAAGGGTTTAGGCCCCTTCGTCCGCATCTTGGCTTTTCGCATCTGTTGACTTTCATACCGCTGGCGGAGCAGTTGGTCGATATTCATGTCGGTATAAATCATGCCAGAATGGTGGATGACCGTCGCTTTTGCCAGAGCTAATGACGCTAGGCCGTAATCTTGGGTGACCACAATATCCCCGGCACTGATCATGGATAGGATTTTAAAATCGGCCGAGTCAGCACCTCTTTCCACATAGACTGTTTCCACGTGGTCAGCGACTAGCTTTTTTGAAAAATGGTCAATCGAGGTTACTAAAACGACTGGTAAATCATATTTTTTCGCCAATTGAATAGTTTCTTGTTTAGTGGGACTACCGTCACCGTCGATAAAGATTTTCATCAAAACATCCTTTCTATCATTAACTAATGGGAAAATAAAACGTATAATATAGTGTATACAAAATAATGCGCAATTAAGGTGTAAAATCACCAGTAAATAAGGAAGTGGCAGTATGGCTTACAATAGAAGATCT
>NZ_JBOEQF010000115.1:0-6790 GCF_050689315.1 Aerococcus sp. L_32 | reverse complement strand
ATAATTAATTTCTGGCACCTCTGAACCCATGACACTACGTACTTTTAATTGGATATCGTCTTCAACACTCACGTTAGTTGATGCATCATGTACACTTAAAATACCATTTTCATAAGCAGCAATTGACAATTTATGATAAGCCAACTCATAAGCCTTTTTAAGGTCATCCTGTAAGCCGGATGCCTTATTTAACAAATCAATCAACTCATTCATCAAGATAATCCGTTTCCGGTCCATCAATAGATAACCGTTACGCGAAAGATCTAATGTCTTTTGAATCTGCATTAAGTTCCCCTTGGTAGGGGTGTTATTAATATCCATTAATTTTCACCACCTTATACTAGGGGCTTGTCAGTTGTTTGTTGGTTTAATACCTCATCAGCTGTGTTTTTGTAGTATTTATCAAGGACTTCTGTATCCATACGTGTCAATTCTTCACGTGGGAAAATACCTAATAATTGCCAACCTAAGTCCAATGTCTCTTGGATGGTTCTTGTTTCATCTTGGCCTTGACCAACAAATTTTTGTTCGAATAACTCACCAAATTTAAGGTAAAGTTTATCAACATCCGATAACTCTTCTTCCCCGATAACAGAAGCTAAAGATTTAGCCTCGTTAGCACCAGAATAAGAAGCGAACAATTGGTTAGCTACATCAGAGTGGTCTTCACGGGTAAATCCTTCACCAATACCATCTTTCATCAAACGAGATAGTGAGGGCAGAATCCCAACTGGTGGATAAACGTTTTTACCTTCAATTACACGGTCTAAGACGATTTGTCCCTCAGTAATATAACCAGTAAGGTCGGGGATAGGATGCGTGATATCATCGTTAGGCATGGTCAAAATAGGAATTTGCGTTACCGAACCTGGTTTACCTTTAACGATACCAGCACGTTCATAAATAGTTGCCAATTCAGAGTAAAGGTAACCTGGGTAACCTTTACGAGAAGGAATTTCTTGTTTTGCTGATGATACTTCACGTAAGGCCTCAGCAAAAGAGGTCATATCCGTTAAGATAACTAACACATGTTTACCTAAATCATAAGCCAAGTATTCAGCCGTTGTTAAGGCCACACGAGGCGTGATTAGACGTTCCATAACGGGATCATCCGCGGTGTTCACGAACATGGTTACGTGGTCCATTGCACCAGATTCTTCAAATGAACGGCGGAAGTAGTCAGCAATATCATGTTTTACACCCATTGCAGCAAATACAACCGCGAATTCTTCATCAGAATCTTCACCTAATTTGGCTTGTTTAACAATTTGAGCAGCTACTTGGTTATGGCTCATACCATCACCTGAGAATATTGGTAATTTTTGACCACGAATCAAAGTCATCAACCCGTCAATTGCAGAGAAACCAGTTTCAATATAGTCACGTGGGTAAACACGAGATACTGGGTTAAGCGGCGCACCATTCACATCACGTTTGATATCAGAGTGGACAGGTCCTAAATTATCGATTGGACGACCGATACCATCGAATACACGACCTTGAATTTCTGGTGCCAATTCGATTTCCAAACCGTGGCCAGTAAATTGAGTATGTGTATTATCTAGAGACATTGAAGTAGTTGAGTCAAATACTTGGATGATAGCTTTTTCGCCTTCCATGGTAATAATTTGACCTAATTTTTCTTCGTTGCTATTCACACGAAAGCGTACGATATCGTTATATGCAGCGCCTCTAACACCGTCTACAACTACTAGAGGGCCATTAATGGAATTTAATCCTAGATATTCTATTGCCATTATTATTCCCCCTTAACCGTTCTCTTGCATTGCTTTTTCATAGAAAGCATCAATATCTTCAAAGTAGTGATCAAAATCAGCTATATTATCGTTTGAAGTAGTATATTTCATATTGATTACATCCGTGAAAATACTTGATTTGTTTAGATAAGACATTGGCATACCCCATTGAATCAATGATTTAGCCCGGTGATGTAAGTATAAAATAACTTCCATCATTTTTTCTTGTTTAGCCATAGGAACCGCAGAGTCGATTTTATGGAAGGTATTTTGTTGTAAGAAACCTTCACGGAAGACACGCGCAGTTTGTAAGACTAACTTTTGATGGTCAGGTAGAACATCAGAACCGATTAGTTTTACAACTTCCATTAATTGATCTTCTTCGTGTAAAAGGGCCATCATTTCAGCACGGTTAGCTAGGAATTTCTCAGAAACGTTGGCAGTATACCAAGCACCTAAATCATCCACGTATTGACTATAAGAATTCATCCAGTTAATTGCAGGGTAGTGACGTTTATGGGCAAGTTCTGAATCTAGCCCCCAGAAACAACGTACGAAACGTTTAGTATTTTGGGTAACTGGTTCAGAGAAGTCCCCACCTTGAGGAGATACAGCACCGATAATCGATACTGAGCCTTCTGATTGGTTTAAGTTACGCATGTAACCAGCACGTTCATAGAAGGTAGCAATACGACTAGCTAAGTATGCAGGGAAACCTTCTTCAGCGGGCATTTCTTCAAGACGACCAGATAATTCACGTAAAGCTTCGGCCCAACGAGAAGTTGAATCGGCCATGATTGCTACGTCATAACCCATATCACGGTAGTATTCAGCGATTGTTAAACCTGTATAAATAGAGGCTTCACGAGCTGCTACCGGCATGTTAGAAGTGTTGGCAATTAAAACTGTACGTTCCATCAAAGGCGCATTTGAACGAGGGTCAATCAATTTTGAGAAGTCTTCAAGTACTTCGGTCATTTCGTTACCACGTTCACCACAACCAATGTAGACAATCACATCAGCATCGGCATATTTGGCGATCTGATGTTGCATAGTCGTTTTCCCAGTACCGAAACCACCAGGAATCGCAGCAGTACCACCTTTAGCGATAGGGAAGACTGAGTCGATAATCCGTTGACCAGTTACAAGTGGTGTAGTTGACTCGAAACGAGAAGCGACAGGACGTGCTTGACGGATTGGCCATTCTTGATAAGCTTTGATTTCATCAATGTCACCATTGAAGCGGCGTACTTTAACCAAGATATCCTCGATTGTATAGTCACCTTCAGCAACGACTTCTACGACTTCACCAACAGTTGTAGGTGGTACCAATACTTTATGGGTAACGGCATTAGATTCTGGGATTTCGGCAATGATTGCACCACCAGAAACTTGGTCACCGACTTCAACAACTGGTTTCACATGCCATAAAGTTGATTTATCAAGCGAATCTACTTGTACACCACGTTTAATCATATATCCGGATTGTTTTTCAATTTCAACTAAAGGACGTTCAATACCATCATATATATTATTGATTAGACCAGGGCCTAACTGTACTTTAATCGGCATTGTTGTACCGTAAACGCGTTCTCCAGGACGGATACCCGCGGTTTCTTCGTATACTTGGATAGTGGTTTCTTTTTCATTGATGGAAATAACTTCCCCAACTAATTTGTCTTCCCCAACGTGGACCATTTCTTGCATGGATAAGTCGGTTGGACCAGCTATTTTAACGATTGGACCCGAAATTGAATAAATTAAATTTTCGTTTGCCATTCTAGTCATCAACCTCCTTGATAGTAAAGCTATCTTCAACGTTTTCTAATAGGGTAGAGAAAGAGTAGTCGATTAATACTTGACGATCTTTAAAGACGCCACGAACGCCACCCAAAAACTCACGGTCTGAAATTTGAATATTTGCATTTGTTTCTTCTAGTAAAATTTCATACATAGCTTGATCTGAATGGTTGATGTAAACGACCAACTCTTCACGATTTTTTTCTGCATAGTCTTTTAAGTTATTAATCATCACAACTAATTGGTTGCGGTATTCATCTGTTTGCATGTAATTTTGAATCGCATCGTTGAATTCAGCAAATAGCGTTTTTTTCAACTTTTCTTCCTGTAAGTACAAGTCACGTTGTAAGTGAATTTGACTTTGAGAAATGTTTTTATTCAACTCTTTACGCATATTTTTTTTGGCGTTTTCAAATTTTGCATCAAACTCTTGATTTGTATTTTTTACAAATTCATCATAGTCTTTTTGCAAAGTTGCTCGGTATTGATTGACTTGTTCGTCAATAATATCTTGCGCTTGTTGGTTGACTTGCGTTTCAAAATAAGCAAATTTATCTTCTAAATCCATTGCTTAAAACTCCCATTCTATAATTGGATACCGATTGCATGTTGAATTGTGTCTGCAATGGTATTGGTCGCATTTTGATATTCATTTGCACCTAAGACTGAAGTGATAAGTGGTGTTGCTTGATTAAAGCGAACATCATTTACAAGGTCTTGATTGCTTTCAATTAGAGAAGGCGAAAGATAAAGAATGCCAATACCTTTATTTGCTACTGCACGTTTAAAGGCAGGTTCAAATTCCGCAGGCTTTACAATTTCACCTTCAATACCTACTAATCGCAATCCAGTCAAAGTGTCTAAGTTATCGCAGATTACGTAAGCTTTCATTATAGTTGACCTAAAATCATGAATGAGATGATCAAACCGTAAAGGGCAACCCCTTCAGCAAGACCAACGAAGATTAATGAACGACCGAAGATTGAACCATCTTCTGAAATAGCACCTAGGGCAGCTGAAGCAGCAGACGCAACGGCAATACCACCACCAACACATGATAAACCAGTTGATAAGGCAGCAGCAATGTAACCAAGACCTGTTGCTAAACCAGCAGCATTACCAGCAGTTTCTGCAGCAGCACCAGTTGATGCTAAAGCAACTTCTGGGTTGTAAGCTAATACGATCGCAATTAAGATACCAGCTACAACAAATACTATGTTAGTAGTTAATGATTTTTTGTAACGATCTTTTGTTTTTTTGCCTGTGTAGAAGTAACCAAACGGTAAAACAAAACCCAATACGAAAGTTGCAACCATTGTTAGTTTAATTAATAATTCTGTTGTCATGTTTATTTTCTCCTTTAATCTTTAATCCAAATATTTTTAAATTCAATACCATCGCCACGATAGAAGTGACTGAAAATTTCATAAAATTCAAGACGTAAAACTTGAATTGCCACGACTAATCCTTCAAAACCAGTTACAAACAAGTTACCTAAGATAATGACCAACCAGTTGATGTTGCCACTATTTTCTGCACCTGCAAACATTAATACCACACTCATCATCGCACCATGGGAAATAGCGAACGCACCCACACGGACGAATGAAATTGAGTTAGAAAAGTAAGTTAATAGGGTTTCAAATGTTTCAAAGAAGATCGTTAATGCTTTAATCACGATGTTGTCACCATTTTCCTCTTTATGGTTTTCCAACTTGTGAATTATTTCCTCTTTAAAGGCAATTGTGATTAATGCTAAAGCTAGGATAGCGATTAAGATGCCAATTGCTGGAATTGTGTGTCCAGACATGTAAAGGATTAACATAGCTACTAATACAAAGTAGAAAATGAATCCGGCAATACCGTTCTTATCAAGAATGGCTTCCCATTTTTCTCCGGCATTAAAGCGTTGCACGATGTTGACGATCATTGTTGCAAGGATCATGAACATACCAAAGGCGACTGCAACAATAAATACAGTATTTAAGCTTCCGAAGAAGGGGATGTCTGTCATGTGTGTCATAGGATGTAGCCATAATGCATGGATAACATCTTCAAATCCAAAGATTGATCCGTATAGGAAACCAAAGATAGTTGAACTTAATCCAATTGGTGCTAACATACCGATAGGGCGTAATTTCTTGTTGAAGAATCCGACAAGCCCTACAAGAAATAGAATTAATCCCTGACCCACGTCTCCGAACATGGCACCAAAAAGAAGGGAGTAAGAAATACCTACAATCGCTGTTGGATCAATTTCACGGTAGTTTGGAACGCCGTACATTTTGGTTAGTAACTCAAAAGGGCGGATTAGGAAATTGTTCTTCATTTTTGTAGGTGGATTCAAATGACTGTTGTCATCTTCATCTTCGATATACATAGTCACGTTTGGATCGTTTTTCACTTCATCGCTGAATTTTTGCGCATCAGATTGAGCCATCCAACCGATTAATAAGTAACGTGTTTCTTTTTGTGCGAATTCCTCACGGGTAATTGCTGCAAATTTACGAACACCAAAGGCTTGAGATAAATCCATTAAACGACTCTTAGCAGCTAATAAATTAGGTGCAACTGGCGTTACTAAAGCACGCATTTTACGCTTCAATTGGATTAACTGGCTTTCAGTATCTTCCACTAGGTTTTGGTATTTATGGGTAATTTTACGGAAGCTACCACTTTCTTCAGGAAGGTAAATACGTTCCCAAGCTAGTGAGAATAGAAGAGCATCAACACGTTGGCGCGCTTCATCTGGTGTGAAGTAGACACCATAAACGTAATTTTCAGTTTCTTCACTCTTCACGAAGATTGCTGGCACCATTGTGTCCACATATTTTTCAAACTTACGGTAGTTTTCACGAGTGAAACGACCGAAACGGAATTTAATGTGGTTCATTTCGTAAATTTTATCCAATGTAAAGTCAATCGATTGGAAAGGTCTAAACATTAACAAGCTTTCATTTGCTTCATCATGTGCTGCTTGCACCTTAGCAATGGCTTCTCGTTCATGTTGCAAGCTTTCTTCAACTTCGTTTACTAAAGCTTTTGCTTGATCAAAGGTCATGGGTTTGTCCAAGTGAATGTCTTTACCATGCTCAACGTTTGTGTAGTCTAATAAGTTATCAATTCGTTCTTCCCAAGGTTCGTAAGGGTTTGGACTTGTATAGGGACGAAGTGTTCGAATCTCTGACAACTCCTTCAATGCATTTTCTAAATGAATAGGATAGTGGGTCAAG
>NZ_JBOEQF010000114.1:0-6790 GCF_050689315.1 Aerococcus sp. L_32 | reverse complement strand
GTAATTAATTTCTGGCACCTCTGAACCCATGACACTACGTACTTTTAATTGGATATCGTCTTCAACATCTACGTTAGTTGATGCATCATTTACACTTAAAATACCATTTTCATATGCAGCAATTGACAGTTTATGATAAGCCAATTCATAAGCTTTTTTAAGGTCATCCTGTAAACCAGAAGCCTTATTCAGCAATTCAATCAACTCATTCATTAAGATAATCCGTTTACGATCCATCAATTGGTAACCGCTACGTGAAAGATCTAATGTCTTTTGAATTTGCATTAGGTTCCCCTTAGTAGGGGTGTTATTAATATCCATTAATTCTCACCACCTTAAACTAGGGGCTTGTCAGTTGTTTGTTGGTTTAATACCTCATCAGCTGTATCTTTGTAGTATTTATCAAGGATTTCAGTATCCATACGTGTTAATTCTTCACGTGGAAAAATACCCAATAATTTCCATCCTAAGTCCAATGTTTCTTGAATAGTTCTGGTCTCATCTTGACCTTGACCAACAAATTTTTGTTCAAATAATTCACCAAATTTTAGGTAAAGTTTATCAACATCTGATAATTCTTCTTCACCGATAACAGAAGCTAAAGACTTAGCTTCATTAGCACCAGAATATGAAGCGAACAATTGGTTAGCAACGTCAGAATGGTCTTCACGAGTATAACCTTCACCGATACCATCTTTCATCAAACGAGAAAGTGATGGTAAAATCCCAACTGGTGGATAAACATTTTTACCCTCAATTACACGGTCAAGTACGATTTGGCCTTCAGTAATATATCCGGTAAGGTCAGGGATAGGGTGGGTAATATCATCATTAGGCATGGTTAGAATTGGAATTTGCGTTACAGAACCTGGTTTGCCTTTAACAATACCAGCGCGTTCATAAATTGTCGCTAATTCAGAATAAAGATAGCCAGGGTAACCTTTACGAGAAGGGATCTCTTGTTTAGCAGAAGATACTTCACGTAAGGCTTCGGCAAATGAAGTCATATCCGTTAAGATAACTAACACATGTTTACCTAAATCATAAGCTAAATATTCAGCAGTTGTTAGCGCAACACGAGGTGTGATTAAACGCTCCATAACCGGATCATCAGCTGAGTTTACAAACATCGTTACATGGTCCATTGCACCAGACTCTTCAAATGAACGACGGAAATAGTCAGCAATATCATGTTTTACACCCATAGCAGCAAATACAACAGCGAATTCTTCGTCAGAATCTTCACCCAATTTAGCTTGTTTAACGATTTGAGCGGCTACTTGGTTATGACTCATACCATCACCAGAGAAGATAGGTAATTTTTGACCACGAATTAACGTCATTAATCCGTCAATGGCTGAGAACCCAGTTTCAATATAGTCACGTGGGTAAACACGAGATACAGGGTTCAGTGGTGCACCATTAACATCACGCTTAATGTCAGAATGGATTGGTCCTAAATTATCAATTGGTCGACCGATTCCATCAAACACACGCCCTTGAATTTCAGGTGCAAGTTCGATTTCTAAACCGTGGCCAGTAAATTGTGTATGTGTATTGTCTAGAGACATAGAAGTAGTTGAGTCAAATACTTGAATGATGGCTTTTTCGCCTTCCATTGTAATAATTTGACCTAATTTTTCTTCATTACCATTTACGCGAAAGCGTACGATATCGTTATATGCAGCGCCTCTAACACCGTCTACAACTACTAGAGGGCCATTAATGGAATTTAATCCTAAATATTCTATTGCCATTATTATTCCCCCTTAACCATTCTCTTGCATAGCATTTTCATAGAATGTATCGATATCCTCAAAATAGTGATCGAAATCAGCTAAGTTATCATTTGAGGTTGTATACTTCATGTTGATTACATCAGTGAAAATGTTTGATTTATTTAGATATGACATCGGCATACCCCATTGGATCAATGACTTCGCACGGTGATGTAAGTATAAAATAACTTCCATCATTTTTTCTTGTTTAGCCATTGGTACCGCTGAGTCTACCTTATGGAAGGTATTTTGTTGTAAGAAACCTTCACGGAAAACACGAGCAGTTTGTAAGACTAATTTTTGGTGGTCAGGTAGGACATCAGAACCGATTAGTTTTACAACTTCCATTAATTGGTCTTCTTCATGTAAAAGAGCCATCATTTCAGCACGGTTAGCTAGGAATTTTTCAGAAATGTTGGCAGTATACCAAGCACCTAAATCATCCACGTATTGACTATAAGAATTCATCCAGTTAATTGCAGGATAGTGACGTTTATGTGCAAGTTCTGAATCTAGCCCCCAGAAACAACGTACGAAACGTTTAGTGTTTTGGGTAACTGGCTCAGAGAAGTCCCCACCTTGAGGAGATACAGCACCGATAATCGATACTGAACCTTCAGATTGGTTTAAGTTACGCATGTAACCAGCCCGTTCATAGAAAGTTGCAATACGACTAGCTAAGTATGCAGGGAAACCTTCTTCAGCGGGCATTTCTTCAAGACGACCAGATAACTCACGTAAAGCTTCGGCCCAACGAGAAGTTGAATCGGCCATGATCGCTACATCATAACCCATATCACGGTAGTATTCAGCGATTGTTAAACCTGTATAAATAGAGGCTTCACGGGCTGCTACCGGCATGTTAGAAGTGTTGGCAATTAAAACTGTACGTTCCATCAAAGGCGCATTTGAACGAGGGTCAATCAATTTTGAGAAGTCTTCAAGTACTTCGGTCATTTCGTTCCCACGTTCACCACAACCAATGTAGACAATCACATCAGCATCAGCATATTTTGCAATCTGATGTTGCATAGTCGTTTTACCAGTACCGAAACCACCTGGAATCGCAGCAGTACCACCTTTAGCGATAGGAAAGACTGAGTCAATAATCCGTTGACCAGTTACAAGTGGTGTAGTTGACTCGAATCGAGAAGCAACAGGACGTGCTTGACGGATTGGCCATTCTTGATAAGCTTTGATTTCATCAATGTCACCGTTGAAGCGGCGTACTTTAACCAAGATATCCTCGATTGTATAGTCACCTTCAGCAACGACTTCTATGACTTCACCAACAGTTGTAGGAGGTACCAATACTTTATGGGTAACGGCATTTGATTCTGGGATTTCGGCGATAGTTGCACCGCCAGAAACTTGATCACCGACTTTAACAACTGGTTTCACATGCCATAAGGTTGATTTATCAAGTGAATCTACTTGAACACCACGTTTGATCATGTATCCGGATTGTTTTTCAATTTCAACTAAAGGACGTTCAATACCATCATAGATATTATTGATTAAACCAGGGCCTAACTGTACTTTAATCGGCATTGTTGTACCGTAAACGCGTTCTCCTGGACGGATACCCGCAGTTTCTTCGTACACTTGGATAGTGGTTTCTTTTTCATTGATGGAAATAACTTCCCCAACTAATTTGTCTTCACCAACATGGACCATCTCTTGCATAGATAAGTCGGTTGGACCAGCGATTTTTACGATTGGACCCGAAATTGAATAAATTAAATTTTCGTTTGCCATTCTAGTCATCAACCTCCTTGATAGTAAAGCTATCTTCAACGTTTGCTAATAGGGTAGAGAAAGAGTAATCAATCAACACTTGACGGTCTTTCAAGACACCACGGACGCCACCTAAAAACTCACGGTCTGAAATTTGAATATTTGCATTTGTTTCTTCTAATAAAGTTTCAATCATACCTTGATCTGAATGGTTGATGTAAACAACCAACTCTTCACGATTTTTTTCTGCATAGTCTTTTAAGTTATTAATCATCACAACTAATTGGTTGCGGTATTCATCTGTTTGCATGTAATTTTGAATCGCACTGTTGAATTCAGCGAATAGAGATTTTTTCAACTTTTCTTCTTGTAAGTACAAGTCACGTTGTAAGTGAATTTGACTTTGAGAAATGTTTTTATTCAACTCTTTACGCATATTTTTTTTGGCGTTGGCAAATTTTGCATCAAACTCTTGATTTGTGTTTTTCACAAATTCATCATAGTCTTTTTGCAAAGTTGCTTGGTATTGATTGACTTGTTCGTCAATAATATCTTGCGCTTGTTGGTTGACTTGCGTTTCAAAATAAGCAAATTTATCTTCTAAATCCATTGCTTAAAACTCCCATTCTATAATTGGATACCGATTGCATGTTGAATTGTTTCAGCAATGGTATTGGTCGCATTTTGATATTCATTTGCACCTAAGACTGAAGTGATAAGTGGTGTTGCTTGGTTAAAGCGAACATCATTTACAAGGTCTTGATTGCTTTCAATTAGAGAAGGCGAAAGATAAAGAATGCCAATACCTTTATCTGCTATTGCACGTTTAAAGGCAGGTTCAAACTCCGCAGGCTTTACAATTTCACCTTCAATACCTACTAATCGCAATCCAGTCAAAGTGTCTAAGTTATCACAGATTACGTAAGCTTTCATTATAATTGACCTAAAATCATGAATGAGATGATCAAACCGTAAAGGGCAACCCCTTCAGCAAGACCAACGAAGATTAATGAACGACCGAAGATTGAACCATCTTCTGAAATAGCACCTAGGGCAGCTGAAGCAGCAGAGGCAACGGCGATACCACCACCAACACATGATAAACCAGTTGATAAGGCAGCAGCGATGTAACCAAGACCTGTTGCTAAACCAGCAGCGTCACCAGCAGTTTCTGCAACAGCACCAGTTGATGCTAAAGCAACTTCTGGGTTGTAAGCTAATACGATAGCAATTAAGATACCAGCTACAACGAATACTAAGTTAGTAGTTAATGATTTTTTGTAACGATTTTTTGTTTTTTTGCCTGTGTAGAAGTAACCGAATGGTAAAACGAAACCTAATACGAAAGTTGCAACCATTGTCAGTTTAATTAATAATTCTGTTGTCATTTTTATTTTCTCCTTTAATCTTTAATCCAAATATTTTTAAATTCAATACCATCGCCACGATAGAAATGACTGAAAATTTCATAAAATTCAAGACGCAAAACTTGAATTGCCACGACTAATCCTTCAAAACCAGTTACAAACAAGTTACCTAAGATAATGACCAACCAGTTGATGTTGCCACTATTTTCAGCACCTGCAAACATTAATACTACACTCATCATTGCACCATGAGAAATAGCGAACGCACCCACACGGACGAATGAGATTGAGTTAGAGAAGTAAGTTAATAGGGTTTCAAATGTTTCAAAGAAGATTGTTAATGCTTGAATCACAATGTTGTCACCATTTACCTCTTTATGGTTTTCCAACTTGTGAATGATTTCTTCCTTAAAGGCAATTGTGATTAATGCTAAAACCAGGATAGCGATTAAGATGCCAATTGCTGGAATTGTGTGTCCAGACATGTAAAGGATTAACATAGCTACTAATACAAAGTAGAAAATGAATCCGGCAATACCGTTCTTATCAAGAATAGCTTCCCATTTTTCTCCGGCATTAAAGCGTTGCACGATGTTGACAATCATTGTTGCGAGGATCATGAACATACCAAAGGCGACTGCTACGATAAATACTGTATTTAAGCTTCCGAAGAAGGGAATGTCTGTCATGTGTGTCATAGGATGTAGCCATAATGCATGGATAACATCTTCAAATCCAAAGATTGATCCGTAAAGGAAACCAAAGATAGTTGAACTTAATCCAATTGGCGCTAACATACCGATAGGGCGTAATTTCTTGTTGAAGAATCCGACAAGCCCTACTAGGAATAGAATTAATCCCTGACCCACATCTCCGAACATGGCACCAAAAAGAAGGGAGTACGAAATACCTACGATCGCTGTTGGATCAATTTCACGGTAGTTTGGAACGCCGTACATTTTGGTTAGTAGCTCAAAAGGGCGGATTAGGAAATTGTTCTTCATTTTTGTAGGTGGATTCAAATGACTGTTGTCATCTTCATCTTCGATATACATAGTCACGTTTGGATCGTTTTTAACTTCAGCGCTGAAGTTTTGCGCATCAGATTGAGCCATCCAACCGATTAATAAGTAACGTGTTTCTTTTTGCGCGAATTCCTCACGGGTAATTGCTGCAAATTTACGAACACCAAAAGCTTGAGATAAATCCATTAACCGACTCTTAGCCGCTAATAAATCTGGCGCCACTGGTGTAACTAAAGCACGCATTTTTCGTTTCAATTGGATTAACTGGCTTTCAGTATCTTCTACCAAATTCTGATATTTATGTGTAATTTCACGGAAACTACCACTTTCCTCAGGTAGGTAAATCCGCTCCCAAGCTAGTGAGAATAGAAGGGCATCAACACGTTGGCGCGCTTCATCAGGTGTGAAGTAGACACCATAAACGTATTTTTCAGTTTCTTCACTCTTCACGAAGATGGCTGGTACCATTGTGTCCACATATTTTTCGAACTTACGGTAGTTTTCACGAGTGAAACGACCGAAACGGAATTTAATGTGGTTCATTTCGTAAATTTTATCTAATGTGAAGTCAATTGATTGGAAGGGTCTAAACATTAATAAGTTTTCGTTTGCTTCATCATGTGCTGCTTGCACCTTAGCAATGGCCTCTCGTTCATGTTGCAAGCTTTCTTCAACTTCGTTTACTAAAGCTTTTGCTTGATCAAAGGTCATGGGTTTGTCCAGGTGAATGTCTTTACCATGCTCAACGTTTGTGTAGTCTAATAAGTTATCAATTCGTTCTTCCCAAGGTTCATAAGGGTTTGGACTTGTATAGGGACGAAGTGTTCGAATCTCTGACAACTCCTTCAACGCATTTTCTAAATGGATAGGGTAGTGGGTCAAA
>NZ_JBOEQF010000113.1:0-6841 GCF_050689315.1 Aerococcus sp. L_32 | reverse complement strand
CTCTGTATGATCGCGCATATCATGCACAGCTTGCGTCATAAACCCTAAGTCTTCCGCAATCACTTTGATATCGCCTAATTCTTTCTTAAATTGGTCGAAAATCTTATTTCCAGGCCCCTTCTGCCATGAACCTGAGGCAGCTGTTGGCGAACCAAATGGCACTGCCCAATAGCTTTCAAAGCCGCGGAAGTGGTCAATCCTTACCACATCATATAGTTTGAAGCTTTCCTTCATCCGCAAGATCCACCATGCATAATCCGTTTCTTCCATGTAGTCCCAGTCGTAAATCGGGTTGCCCCAATATTGACCGTCAGCTGAATAGAAATCAGGTGGCACACCGGCAACGAGTGAGGGATTGTTCTTCTCGTCAGTAAGGAATAATTCCGGTTGTGTCCACATTTCAACTGAATCGCGGGCCACATAAATTGGAATGTCTCCAATGATTTCTATGTGGTTGTCATTGGCATATTCTTTTAAAGCTTTATATTGTTGGTTAAACCAAAATTGGGTGACCAGATGGTAGTCATACCGCTCAATATGAGCCTCGCAGAATTGGTTGACCACCGCTTCATCATAGTTGCGTAAGTTCGTTGGCCATTCATACCAGGGGTTTTGCCCATTTTCTTCTTTAACAGTCATATATTGGGCAAAAGGTATCAACCAAAAGCTATTTTCTTCATAAAATTGAATAAATTCCGGATTACTGTAAGCATTTGTTGACACAAAGTTAGCTACAGCCTTTTCAAGTATAGGTCTTCTGTTTTTAAAAAGAATATTATAAGCTACCTTCTTCGGGTTATTACCAAAATTAACCCCTTGATAATCCGTTTTATCTAGGTAACCCTGTTTCGCTAACAGATCAAAATCAATAAAATGGGTGTTACCAGCAAATGCTGAGAATGATTGGTAAGGCGAGTCTCCAAATGACGTTGTGGTCAATGGAAGGATTTGCCAATATTGTTGTTTGGTTTTGACAAGAAAGTCAACAAATTCATAAGCTGATGCACCAAATGAGCCGATACCAAATTGACTTGGTAGGGAAGATATGTGTAAAACGACACCGCTTGCTCTCTCCATGATGAAACCTCCTGTTTTCACTATTTCTTTGTTAAGTCACTTACATTTTACATAAAGCGCTTCCACAATGCAACCGATTTCGTAAACTTTTTTAAATAAATTTGAAAGCGGTCCCAATTTTAAGTATAATAAATGCAACAAGCAGAGAGGATAACACTTTATGGCAATTACAATTCGAGATGTCGCTAAAAGAGCGGGTGTAGCGCCTTCCACCGTTTCACGGGTGATCGCTGACAACCCTTCGATTAGTGAAAAAACTAAAAATAAAGTGCGTACTGTGATGAAGGAAATGAATTATTTTCCAAACATTTATGCGCAAGGGCTTGCAAGTGCCCATTCTAAAACATTCGGCCTTGTCCTACCCCTAGCCAGTGACGCCTTTTACCAAAACCCCTTCTTCCCGACCGTCTTACGTGGGATTAATTTTGAGATGGCCAAACATGATTACTCTATTCTGCTTTCCGTTGGTTTAGATGATGATCAACGGCAAAAGCACATTGAAAAAATCGTGAATGGCAAGCAAGTTGAGGGCCTGATTTTTCTATATGCTTCAAAAAAAGACCCCCTATTGCGCTTCGCTCAGAAAGTCAACTGTCCAGCCGTTGTCATCGGGTCGCCCGACAACACTAAAGTTCATTTCGTGGATAATGACAATGAACTGATTGGTTACCAAGCTACTAAGTCTCTGATTCAACAAGGGTTTAACCGGATTGCCTATGTCGGTGGGGATATGAACCAGTTCTTTATTGCCGACCGTCACAAGGGCTACAAACGGGCTTTGGAAAGTGCGGGTATTATTTATGACCCTAGCTTGATTTATAACGATATCAACTTCTTACCAAGTGATGGTTATGAATTAGCTCAAAATAAAATTGATTTTAGTCAAATTGACGGCCTGGTTATTTCCGATGAGTTGGTTGCTGAAGGGATTCGGAATTATCTGGATACCCAGGACATTCAAGATGTCCATCTGATTACTTTTTCAGCCTACCGCCAAGGCAATACCCAGTCGATAAATAAGACTTCTTATGTCAACCTGAATTCCCATATTATCGGTTCAAGGGCCGTGGATATTTTATTTGAAGCCTTAGATCCAGACCAAGCTAGCACACGATTCATTCATGAATATGTCGACGCTGACTTACATACAACTTAATCAAACAACGTTAAAGACTGTGATTACTTGCAGTCTTTTTATTATGGTTAGTGACTTAATACTTCGTATTTTTTGAACTTCCAAAATTATTAGATTTTAAGAATGTATTGCTAAGTTTCCTAATTATGGATGTCTTTATTAAAGCTATAACGCAAAAAAAGCCATGAAAACGAATCATGACTTCTTTCGAATTACCCTTATTTAAAACACTAATCTTTGAGTCTTTTTTTCAAATAACAAGTCTAAAAATACCTTACTCTACCGTCATATTTGTTAAATTGATTTCAGTGATATCGCTAATCAACCATTCACCATCACCTTCAACCATCGTTAGCATTAATCTGGTAATGAGTGTACCATCCAAAAAGTGCTCCTTGGTGACGTTCTGAACGATATCAACTGCTACAAGCACTTCATCTGTACCAACCGTGGCTGGGTCCACCCTAAGTGAATAGTCTTCTATCGTCACTTTTGCATAATACATCTCGTATTGTTGACGAATACCCTCAGGCGCTTGGCTTAATTCAGCTGCCACTTCAGCATCTGTTGGTGCAATTTCATTTAATAAATCAGTCGTTACAAACGGCGCCAGAGATGCTCTATATACATCGTGTTTATTTTCAATTTCAACTGAAGTATCCTCAGGTACATACACTTCAATGAATTGAACAGCCTTATCTGACAGGATTTGGTATAGGTCATCATTTGCTGTGACGCTCGCCTTTGTTTCTTCAATTTCTGATAATTGATCTTGTAATTCTTCGTTTTCCAATTGCAATTCTTTTAATTGAACATTTAAATCACTTAACGCTTGTTCAGCTTGGCTTCTATCAAAGGATGAAGTGTTTTCCTGTGCGTGCACCGTAAAACTGTTAAACAAGGTTATAAGGCCAGCTACCAATACAATTCTTTTTTTCAATTAAATCGCCTCCCGTCCACTGTCCACTCTATTCATAGCTGCCAAAATATTTACCAGCTGAATAAGTATATCTATCCACTACCCATGTGTCGTTTTCTTGAACCATTTCTAAACTATAGTTACCTTGGCTTGTAAACTCATGACCATAATCATTTTTATGCGTAACTGCATTTACTAAAACGTGTATTGATTCCCCGGCCATATCCTGTGGGTCTACCAAAACTTGATACTCTAAAAGTGCTACTTTTTGCCAATATTCACTTTCTGGTGGAAAAACACCAGCTTCAGCAGGAGCCAGTAAATCCAATAATTTATCCGAAACATAGGGTTCAAGGTCAACACGTAATTGCGGAATATCTTCGCCATATAACTCTGTATCTTTTGGTACAGTCAGTTCAATAAAAGCAGCTGCTTGATCCCTGATATGTTTTGCTGTGGCATCAACGGAACCTTCAATAGTTGATAGGTCACTATTATCAATTTCCGCTTGTAATTGTGCGTTCTCTTCAGTGATTGACTCAATCTGTGCTGACATCTCTGCAATTTGTGCGCTCATTTCTGCGGCTTCACTAGACTCAGCTGCTGCCGATGCATCACTTGAAGATGTTTCTATAGATGCCGCAGTTTCTGTACTTTCCATCCCACTTGCTGCAGCCTCATTCCCTTGACCATTGCTACAAGCTGCTAAAAGTAGCATTGAAATGCCCAATATTATCCCTTTCTTCACTATACCCAAACCTCCCAAAATAATTTTTGTATATTTATATCATAAATATACTCTTAAAATTTACTTTTGGGTACTTTATTTACAGACTTATCTATATCTCAAATAATTTGTAACTTCATATAGGGAAAAACTATCGTTAAGTCAAGGCATTATCGGTATAAATATGCTTTTAGCTTAACAAATGCCAATAATCATATTTCACTTTTTTCAGCACTCACTACTAATGCCTGAGGCTGACCCTTTCCTAGCATGCCTTCGCAGTGAGGAGCCAGAAAAGCCCTCGGGAAAAGTTCCCGAGGGCAATTCCTCTACTAGCCGAGTTCTCCAGGGCAGACAGGAAACACACCCTAATTTTAGGCAATGATAGGAAAAAGCATAAGTCTACGGCTTATAAATTAATTCAATTAGTCATGTACTTATTTCAAAATACTATCAATCAATTGCATGACTTGGCGGACTTCTTCGTTTTTAACGATGGGTTCTGCGCCTACTGTGACAACGTCATAGAAGTTGCGGTAGAAGGAAACGTCTGCTGGCTTGCTTTCTGGTAAAGGCAAGGTCTCTGTGACGCCATCAACTGGTGGTGCCATTGTTTTGGTCAAACCGACGCCTGCTCTAATCGGTGATGGTTTATTTTCCACATCATTACCGGTTGCTTTCACAATGCGCCCGTTCATTTCCCAGTCTTCAATGATGGCTGTTCCTTGGTTACCTTTGATATACCAACGAGGCAGGCTAATGAAGTTAGATGTCCCAACTTCAACATGGGCGCGGATGCCGTTTTCAAAGGTGATATAAGCCATAAATCCGTCGTCTACTTCGTCGCCGAGGATATAAGATAAGTCTGAGTGAACGGACTTGATTGGTGAATCTACTAGCCACAATAGTTGATCAAATAAATGGATTCCCCAGTCTAAGACCATACCGCCACCGTGGGCTTTTAGATGGCGCCAGTCGCCTGGAATGCCATTAGCGCCTTGGACGCGTGATTCAATCTGGAAGACATCTCCAACGGCTTGACGTTTTGTGAATATGTCTTTGACTTGTAAGAAGTCTGGGTCCCAGCGACGGTTTTGGTGCACCATGAATACGCGTCCTGTTTCTTCAGCTACGGTTATCATTTCGTCGAATTCTTCGGTATTCATGGCGACTGGTTTTTCACAAATCACATGCTTACCGGACTTCATGGCACGGATAGCTAGTTCTTTATGACTGTCGTTTGGTGTAGCGATTAAAATTGCATCGACTTCTGGGTCGTCTAAAATGGCTTCAAAGGCTGGATAGACGTAGGTCCCCGTTTCTTCCGCCACGTCTTTTCGTTCTTGGTCAATATCATAAATCCCCACGACTTGTAGGTAGTCGGCTTCGGCTGAAATCAGGCCGTGGACATGATAGGTCCCCATGCCACCGTAACCGATTGTTGCGATATTTAATTTATTATTCACTTGTTTTGTCATCTATGCCCACCACATTTCTTGGGGTTGGTCTCGCATCATGACAGATTTTAGATTGGTAATGGCACGGTCTAGTCCTTCGTCTACTGACATAATTGGATCTTCATGTTCAATTGAAAGCACGTAATCGTAGCCGTAAATGCGCAATTGGGCCAACATTTGTGACCATTCGGACATCGGATGGCCTTCACCAACACTTCTAAAGGTCCATGCACGACTGGCAACATCTTGATAAGGTTGCATATCAGTTAGGCCGTACATGTTGATATTGTCTTGGTCTAAGTAGGTATCTTTGGCATGGAAGTGTTTGATTGCGCCAGCTTTACCTAAAATTTTAATGGCTGCGACTGGGTCAATTCCTTGCCACCACATATGCGATGGATCAAAGTTACAACCGATATTGTCCCCTGCTTCAGACCGTAAACGTAACATGGTTGCTGGGGTATGGGCTAAAAAGCCACCGTGCATTTCAATCCCGATTTTAACGCCCGCTGCCCCTGCTTCTTGGTTAATGTCCTTCCAGTAAGGGATTAAGACTTGGTCCCATTGGTAGTGGTAGGCGTCTGCATATTCCGTTGGCCAAGGAATGACCGGCCAGTTAACATGGGTATCTGTCGCGTTTCCGCCCCCGACACCTGAGAAGCCATTCACAACTGGCACGTTCATTAAGGATGCCAGTTTGATGGTTTTTCTAAGCAATTCATCATGGGCTTGTGCTTGTACTTTATCCGGCGAAATAGGGTTGCCATGCGCCGATAGGGCTGAAATTGACAGTCCGCGGTCCGCAACTTTTTGTAGGTATTCTTTTCTTGCATCACTAGATGCCAAAAGGGTATCGATTTTCAAGTGTGCATCCCCTGGGCTAGCACCGGTACCGATTTCTACCGTCTCAAGCCCTTTTGCTGCTACTTGATCTAACATCTCTTCAAAGGATAAGTCATTAAATAACGGGGTAAATACGCCTAATTTCATAAAATCCTCCTATACTCATCTAATTTCTTTATTTCAATTTTTAAACTTTACTATTTGTTTCAATAGGAAAGTGACCATATGTAGGCCTTTCAGTTAGGGGTGCTGCCCAGTGGACGGCATTTTTAATGACCCGCTGGATAGTTGGATGATAATAAGTTGGGAAGGTTTCATGCCCGGGCTGGAAGTAGAAAATCTTCCCGTTACCCCGGCGATAGGTCATGCCTCCACGGAATACTTCCCCGTTTGGATAACCGGTAATAAAAATCAGTTCATCCGGCGCCGGAACGTCAAAGTGTTCTCCATACATTTCTTCTTGGTCTAAATCAATCCACTCGCCCACACCCTGGGTAATTGGGTGAGACGGATTCACATTCCACACCTTGGCAGAAAGACCGTCCTCGCGCCATTTTAAGTCACAAGTCGTTCCCATTAATTTCTGGAATATTTTAGAAAAATGACCCGAATGCAAGACAATCAGTCCCATGCCATCCAAAACGCGCTGGTGAACCCGGTCAACAATCTCATCTGCCACTTCA
>NZ_JBOEQF010000112.1:0-6887 GCF_050689315.1 Aerococcus sp. L_32 | reverse complement strand
TGATCTTCTATTGTAAGCCATACTGCCACTTCCTTATTTACTGGTGATTTTACACCTTAATTGCACATTATTTTGTATACACTATATTATACTTTTTATTTTCCCATTAGTTAATGATAGAAAGGATGTTTTGATGAAAATCTTTATCGACGGTGACGGTAGTTCCACTAAACAAGAAACTATTCAATTGGCGAAAAAATATGATTTACCAGTCGTTTTAGTAACCTCGATTGACCATTTTTCAAAAAAGCCAGTCGCTGACCATGTGGAAACTGTCTATGTGGAAAGAGGTGCAGACTCGGCCGATTTTAAAATCTTATCCATGATCAGTGCCGGAGATATTGTGGTCACCCAAGATTACGGTCTAGCGTCATTAGCTCTGGCAAAAGCGACGGTCATCCACCACTCTGGCATGATTTATACCGACATGAATATCGACCAACTGCTCCGCCAGCGGTATGAAAGTCAACAGATGCGGAAGGCCAAGATGCGGACGAAGGGTCCTAAACCCTTTACTGCAGAAGACCGTCAACATTTTATTAAAGCCCTAGACAAGATTATTCAAGACCGCCTCTAAAAAGCTATTCATACCAATCTTGTTGGATGACTTCAATTGGATAATTGGCTTCACAAAAGTCAACAGCTTGATTGAGCATCTTTTCCGCAAAGCTGTATGAATTTGACACAATACCAATGCCAAGAATAGCCTGGTTGATGACGTCTTGGTCTCCTGTTTCTGCAACTGAAACCCCGTATTTGGCGGATACTTTTTTCATCATACTTTGTAGGATTTGGCGTTTGTCTTTCAGCGAATCGCTAGCAAATGTAAATGTAATTTCCAATCCTAGTAAAATCATGTCACACACCTACCCCTTTTTCCTAAATTTTCTCATACTATTTCCGGGTGTCAACTGTTTGAATTAAAAGCCTTTATGCCTTATAGTGAAAGTAAGAATCGATTGTATAATTAAATGTTGAAAGGAAGATTCCATGAAGATTGCTTTACTAGAACCATTACGCGTACCAGAAGCCCGCATTAACGAATTGGCCCAACCGCTGATTGACGCGGGTCATGAATTTACCTATTACCCTGACAAAACGACTGATCCAAACAAACTTTATGAACGGTCTAAGGATGCGGATATTGTGATGATTGCTAACAATCCATACCCGGCTGAAGTGATTGAGCGTTTAGAAAATACAAAATTTATCAATGTTGCCTTTACTGGTTTCGACCATGTTGACAGCAAAGCCAGTAAGGATAAAGGGATCGCCATCGCAAATGCATCTGGTTATGCAACAACAGCGGTTGCTGAATTGGCTTTAGGTTTGACTTTAGACCTATTCCGCGCCATCACAAAGGGTAACCAAGATATTCGTAATGTAAACTTCCCTGGTCCCTTCCAAGGTCGTGAAATCAAAGGAAAAACGGTTGGTATTGTCGGTACTGGTCATATCGGACTTGAAACGGCCAAATTATTCAAAGCTTTTGGCGCTAATTTAATCGGATACAACCGGTCTGAAAAGCAGGAAGCCAAAGACTTAGGCGTAGAATTAGTTGAACTGGATGAATTATTGCAAAGGGCAGATATTGTTTCAGTTCATTTGCCTTTAAATGATGAAACAAAAAACTTATTAAATAAAGACAAATTAAGCTTGATGAAAGAATCAGCTGTGATTATTAACGTTGCCCGCGGGCCGATTATTGATGATGCAGCCTTAGCTGACTTATTAAATGATGGTAAAATAGCAGGCGCTGGGATTGACGTCTTTGACGGCGAACCGCCATTGCCTGCTGACTACCCGTTATTATCGGCTAAGAATGCTATTTTGACACCACATGTTGGTTTCTTATCTGATGAAGCCATGGAATTAAGAGCGCAAATCGCTTTTGAAAACACACAAGCATTTATCGATGGTAAACCACAAAATATCGTTCAAGAAGCCTAGTTTCTATAAACTTAAATCGATATTCAAATAACAAAAAAATCCAGGCTGCCCGGTTAAAGGTGCCTGGATTTTTCGTATGAAAAGCGTTTATTTATTAGCGTGTAGTTCTTGAACCTACATAACGTTTTTCAATATAGTTTGAAAGCTTCGTTAGAATCGTAATGATGATGATGTACATCAAACCAACAATCAACCACATGCTACCTGATTGGTAAGTACGGGCGATGATGATACGACCAGTTTGCGTCAATTCTACGATACCAATTACGGATAGGATTGACGTATCTTTCAAGGTAATAACGAACTGGTTAATGAATGACGGTACCATCACTTTTACTGCCTGAGGCAAGATGATGTGACGCATTGTTTGACCGTTTGTTAAACCTAGACTTCGAGCTGCTTCTGTTTGACCAGTATCGATGGCTTGGATACCACCACGAACAATTTCACCCATATAGGCTGCTGCATTAAGTGAAAGGGTTAAGATACCCGCCAAGTTACTTGAAATGGTAATGTTAAACATTTGCGGAATACCGAAGTAGATGAAGAATGACATTACAATTAGTGGTAACCCACGCATGATGTCAATATATACTGTCGCAATTCCTGATAGCACAACGTTACCACTTGTACGCATCAATCCTAAGAAAATACCTAAGATTGTCGCAATTACTAATGATACGATAGCTAAGTAAACAGTTGTTCCTAAACCTGATAATAAGGCTGGGAAGTTGTTAGCTAATTGAGTTATGAAGCCGTTAGAAGAGCTTGTTTCGCCTTCTTCAGAATCACCTAAGTATTTATCAACGATTTCGTCGTACTCACCAGATTCTTGAATAGCTGCTAGTCCGTCATTGAACATTTGTAGTAATTCTTGGTTTTCACCAGCTAAAACAGCAAACCCATAAGATACTGGCTCTAATTGGTCACCAATAATTTTAAGGTTCAAACCACCAGAGTTAATCGCGTAAGCCATTACTGGATAATCTTCTACCGCTGCCGCTGAGTTACCAGAAATAACATCTTGATACATATTAGAAGAGTCATCAAATGTCGTTACGGTAAAACCGTATTCGCCGGCCATTGATTGGGCAATTGTTGCCCCTTGCGTACCAGTTTTAACGGCAACATTTTGTCCTTCTAAGTCTTCATATGATTCAATATCTGAATCCGCTAAAACAGCGAATGTTGTCCCTGAATCAAAATATGGTTCTGAGAAATCAAAAGTTTGCTGACGTTCTTCTGTAATCGACATACCAGCGATAACCGCATCCGCTTGTTGAGTCTCAACAGCTTGAACAGCCGCATCAAACCCTAATGATTTTAACTCGTAGTTGAAACCTTGGTTAGCTGCAATGGCATCTAATAGTTCAACATCGATCCCAGTGAAGTCACCATTTTCGTCAACGAATTCAAATGGTGCAAAAGTTGTATCTGTTGCAACTGTGTAAGTTTCACCTGAACCAGCTGCTGGTGTTTCTGTTGAAGAAGATGTATCTTCTTGGCCAGCACCATATTCAGCTAAAATTTCATCATATTCGCCTGATGCCTTGATGTTTTCAAGACCAGCGTTGAACATTTCTAGTAATTCAGCATTTTGACCACCTAATACGGCAAAACCATATGGCGCTTCTTCAAAATTGTCACCAATAAATCGTAGGTTTAAACCACCTGATTCGATCGCGTAACCCATTACTGGATAATCTTCTACCGCTGCCGCTGAGTTACCAGAAATAACATCTTGGTACATGTTTGGCGAGTCATCGAAAGTATTCACTGTAAAACCGTATTGGTCCGCTAAATCGGCTGCAATTGTTGCCCCTTGAGTACCCGTTTTAACAGCAACAGATTGACCTTCTAAATCTTCTAAAGATTGGTATTCAGAATCGTCTAGGACTGCAAAGGCAGTACCTGATTCATAATATGGGTCTGAGAAATCAAAAGTTTGTTGACGTTCTTCTGTAATCGACATACCCGCGATTACAGCATCCGCTTGACCAGTTTCAACAGCTTGAACAGCTGCGTCGAAACCTAATGAACGTAATTCATAATCAAATCCCTGGTCTTCAGCGATTGCTGCTAAGATATCTACATCGATCCCAACAAATTCACCTGAATCATCTACGAATTCAAAAGGTGCAAAAGTTGTATCGGTTGCAATAATATAAGTTTCGCCATTACCTGTTTCAGTTGCCTCAACTTTGCCAGGTGCGATTGAAAATAATAGCGTAAGTAAACTTACAATAAATACGGAAAATGATAGCTTTTTATGCTTCATCATGTCTTTCCCTCACTTCTTTCTTTATATGGTTTTAATGCTTTCACAAGATAGTTACAAGTATACCTTGAAATTTTCAAAAAAGAAAAGGAAATATCACGCAAAATGTTAGATTTTATCACATATGTAGTTGAAATCTGTCTATTTACTCACACGTCCCCTTTTATTATAGGCGATCGCTTTTTTTCACAAAATAAACATAAATGTGTAAAATAGGATTAAATTGAAAGTTGAAAATAAAAAAGAAAGTGATGTTGAATTATGGCAAAAGCTAAAAAAACCAATGTAATCCGTAAATTAGATCAACAAAAAATTTCCTATACAGAGATGACCCTTCCTGAAGATTTCACGCCACATTCCAGTGAAGAAGTTGCTGAAGTCCTTGGCATTAATCCAGACCAACAATTTAAAACGCTAGTCACACACGGAAAATCGAAAAACCATTATGTCTTCCTAGTCCCTGTTAACCATGAGTTAAACCTAAAGTTGGCTGCTGCTGCCGTTGGCGAAAAGAATATTCATATGATTGCCCAGAAAGATCTTGAACCGTTAACTGGCTACATTCACGGTGGGTGTTCTCCAATTGGCATGAAGAAGGCATTCCCAACTGTTATCGATGCCACCGCTCAAAATTATGAGACGATTATTTTTTCAGCCGGAAAACGCGGTTTCCTAGTTGAAGCACCCGTAAATGATCTGGAAAAAGTGATTGCAGAATTAGATTTTGCCGACATTCTGGCCTAAAAAAACTAGCCAAGAGGAACCCAGCTAGTTTTTCCCTATATTTATTCTACTATCTTATATCCATGTAAAGTGTATTTGACGGTACAATTCGCGCACCAAATGGCACTAGGGATAGTAAGGCTAGTTTAAAATGCTGTTTGGCGAATGGGATACCGATAATGGTAATGGCTAAAATAACCCCCATAAATAGGTGCATGGCTGCTAATTCTAGACCACCAAAGATTAACCAAAGGATATTCCATAGCAAGCTCCCAAAGCCACTTTCTTCACGGACAACGTCCTTACCAAATGGCATTAATGATAATTTGGCAATTTTGAAACATTGTAGGCCTAGAGGAATACCAATAATCGTTAGGCACCATAAACAGCCAATAAAGAACCAAGAGATGGCAGAAATAATACCACCAAAGATCATCCAAATTAAATTTCCTAAACAACCCATGGGCGTTCATCCTTTCATTTTCGTTTTCAATAGTTTATGGTTATAATATAGCATAGATAAGTTTACTAGCCATCCGTCTTACGATGTAATTTTAATTTAAAAGTAAGTGTAAGCGCTATATAACAGTCTACAAAAGCTCGCTAGTAAAAAAATACCAATTGGAGGATTTACATGACAGATATTAAATTAATTGCCATTGATATGGACCACACCCTTTTAAATGACAAAGGACAGCTCCCTGAAAACTTTACTGATCAAGTACACGACTTAAAAGAAAAAGGTATCCAGGTGGCCATCGCATCCGGACGACCACTTTATACTCTGGTAGATATGTTCAGCCATATTGAAGACGATTTGATTTTCGTTTCTGATAATGGTGCGGCCATTACCAAACAAGGGGAACAATTATTTAATTCGATCATCGAACCAGATGACTACCGCAAATTGATGGCCTTTACCCTTAAGCAAAATGAAGCTGCAGGCATCCCTATCTTGTGCGCCCTAGACGCTGCCTATATTCCAAAGGCCCATGACCAGTATGACCAAGTCTACCGGACTTTCTATACAAATATTTATTATTTTGACGACTTTGCGTCAGTAGATGCTGTTGCCAACAAGTTTACCGTTTATACACCGAATAACGATGCTGTTGACCAATATGCAGACATTTACGGACCTGCTTTAAACAAACAATTCTCTGCCACAACATCTGGTAAAGAATGGATTGATATTATGAACAAAAATATCGATAAAGGCCAAGCCATGTACCAATTGAGCAACTTACTCAATATTGCCACTGACCAAATGATGGCTTTTGGTGACAACTATAATGACATTGAAATGTTGGCTGCAGTAAAATATTCATATGCCATGGAAAATGCCCATGACGACATTAAAGCACAAGCTAATTTTATTGCCCCATCTAATAACGATCTAGGTGTCTCAAAGGTCATTCAAGACTTGTTAGACGGTAACCTATAAAAATAAAATAACCATAAAACAAAAACACAGAAAGCAGTTGAACCTCACTCGGTCAGCCATTTTCTGTGTTTTTTCCTCTATTTCGTTCTTCCTTATTCACCTGAAAACATCCACGAAATGACGTAAGAGCCTTTAAACCTCCCGAAGATTTTTGACCATTCTGTTACTTTGGCACCTAATTTTTCATAAAAATTCAGCACTTCTTTTGAACGGGCAAAAATCAAATACGGGACAACTTGAACCATCCAACCGCTCCTTTTTGAAACTGACTGTAAAGTATCTTTAAACACTTATAGTATATAGCGGAATCCAGCCCAAGTCCCCTGATACCCATTTTACGCATAAAAAAAACAATCCCCACTTAAGCTAGCCTTCCCTTCTATAGAAAAAAACGTAGTAAGCTGGTGATTGCCCTTTTTTAAATATTAATCAAACAAGCCTAATTGTTCACAGGCTTTATAAATGCCGTCATTCCAGACTTCAGAAGTGATG
>NZ_JBOEQF010000111.1:0-6989 GCF_050689315.1 Aerococcus sp. L_32 | reverse complement strand
TCGCTAAGCTTATATTCGAACGCATGCACAAGTGCTATTATATAGAAGAAACATTCAAAGGAGAATAAAAATGAATAAAAAACAATCATCTATTACAACCCTAGTTGCTATCGGTGTGGGTGCAGCCGTATTCTTTATCTTAGGTCGCTTCCTATCTATCCCGACTGGTATTCCAAATACAAGTATTGAAACAACCTATCCCTTCTTAGCTTTAATGGCTACTATCTTTGGACCATTTGCTGGTCTATTCATTGGTTTAATAGGTCACGCTATCAAAGACCTATTAACATACGGTTTGTGGTGGTCATGGGTACTAACATCTGGTTTTGCTGGTTATGGTTTTGGTTTTATCGGCCGCAAACTTAAAGTGAGTCAAGGCATTTTTACAAAGAAAGATATGATCACTTTCAATGTCGGGCAAGTTATCGTGAATTTACTGGCTTGGGCCTTACTAGCGCCTGCTTTAGATATTTTAATGTATTCAGAACCTGCATCTAAAGTATTCGTTCAAGGGATTGTTTCAGGTGTGTTAAATTCACTTGCGGTTGGTATCATCGGCACCTTATTATTAAAGGGGTATGCAAGTACACGTACGAAATCAGGAAGTTTACGTAAAGAAAATTAATAGGAAGTTTTACTATGATAAATCACGAAAGACACAATCAGCCGGTGGACAGCAATCTGTCGCCGGCTATTGAATTTAAAAACATCTCTTTTAAATATGCGAGTCAGGCTGACCTAAACTTGATGGATATCTCCTTTTTAATCAAACAAGGAGAGAAAGTCCTCATTATCGGCGCATCTGGGTCTGGTAAATCAACCATTGGTAAGATTATCAACGGGCAAATTCCCAATACTTTTGAAGGCGATTTAACCGGTCAAGTCTTGATCAATGGCGCAGATTCCGCCAGCAAGTCCATTTTTGACTTATCACTAAGCGTCGGCACCGTCCTACAAGATACTGACGCCCAATTTGTCGGCCTAACAGTAGCCGAAGACCTAGCTTTCGCCTTGGAAAATGACCAAGTGGACCAAGCTAGCATGGTGTCTAGTGTAGCAGCCTGGGCCAATGCGCTTGACCTTGTTGACCTCTTGGACCTTGCCCCGCAATCTTTATCAGGCGGACAAAAGCAACGGGTCTCAATTGGCGGGGTCTTAATTGACGAGTCACCCATCGTTCTATTTGATGAGCCTTTAGCCAACCTAGACCCTGCAAGTGGTTTAGCGACCATGGAATTGATTGCCAAATTAAACCAGGAAAAAGAATTAACCACGGTAGTCATCGAGCACCGTCTAGAAGAAGCCTTAATCGCCGACTTTGACCGTGTCCTTGTTATTGACAGTGGGCAGTTACTCGCTGACGTATCCGTTGACGCATTGTTACGGTCTGACTTATTGGCGAAAATCGGTGTCCGCCAGCCTTTATACTTAGATGCCTTTGGTTATGCTGGTGTGAATGTTGGAGACATTCCTCATTTAGGGCGGTTTCAACCAAATATGGTCACTGCTAGTGTTCAAGACCGTCTATCTAAATGGTTGGTGGACAATGCAGTGACCACTCAAGTTAAGGCGGATAAGCCTATTTTAGTCATGGACCATGTCAACTTTTCTTATGACAGTACCCCTTTGATATCAGAATTAAATCTGACCATTAATGCTGGCGACATGGTTTCTATTGTCGGGACAAACGGTGCGGGTAAATCTACCCTAGCGAAACTGATTTGTGGCTTTGAGCGGCCAGATTCAGGACGGATATCCCTTTTCCAGGAGGAGTTAGACGGATTATCGATTAAGGAAATTGCGGATTCGGTCGGCTACGTGATGCAGAATCCCAATTTGATGATTTCAAAGAATATTCTATTCGATGAGGTGTCGTCTGGACTAGTCAACCGCGGCTTGTACGAGAATGATACAGATGGTTTAGCCGAAAAAGTGGCTGATGCATTGCGAATTTGCGGCTTATATCCATACAGGAATTGGCCAATTTCGGCCTTGTCTTATGGGCAAAAACGACGGGCAACAATTGCGAGTATTTTAGTGTTAGATCCAAAAGTTTTAATTTTAGATGAACCGACGGCAGGACAAGATTATAAACATTATACTGATATGATGCAGTTTATCGAGGGGTTGAACCGGGACCAAGGGATTACCATTCTAATGATTACTCATGATATGCACTTGATTCAGGAATATACCAACAGGACGATTGTCTTCCACGACGGTCAGGTGGTGAGCGATATGCGTCCAGCTGCGGTCTTAACGGATGAAAATCTGATGACCCATGCCCATTTAGCCCCTACATCCTTGTATGATTTAGGGCAAGTGGTGACTGATATTGAAGCAATGGACTTTATCGACCGGTTCATCCAGTTCGAACGTCAGACTAAGCGTGTTGGACAAGCTAGTGTATGGGGTGGAGGTGAGAACGATGGCAAATAAACAAGGTCAGAGTTTTGGATATATCAAGAAGGATTCCCCCTTGCACCGCTTATCTGGTGCGACAAAATTAATCGCCTTCATCTTGCTGTCTGTCATCGCCATGACGTCTTATGACACCCGGTTTTTAGTTGGCTTAGCTGTTTTATCACTAGTTCTCTTCTATATTTCTAAGATTAAATGGGCTGAAGTGTCTACAGTGGTCTACTTCATTTTAATCTTCTCATTATTGAACTTAGTGACTGTTTATATTTTCGAACCTGAATATGGGGTCAATTTATACCAGTCGCGAACTGTCATCTGGGAAGGGATTGGTCGCTATTCTCTCACTTGGGAGCAAGTCTTCTATGAATTCAACTTGATGATCAAGTATTTCTCGACGATTCCATTAGCCTTAATCTTCATGTTGACCACTAATCCAAGTGAATTCGCTTCTTCCTTAAACCGAATTGGCGTGTCCTACCAAATTTCATATGCAGTTTCATTAGCCTTACGGTATATACCAGATATCCAGAACCAATTCTTCGCAGTAAGACAAAGCCAACAGGCACGAGGGATTGAGATGTCTAACAAGGCTGGCTTGACTGTAAGAGCGAAACGGTCAGCCCAAGTGATTATGCCCCTCATTTTTTCTTCATTAGATCGGATTGAAGTAATCAGCCAAGCCATGGAGTTACGACGGTTTGGTAAAGGTAACAAACGGACTTGGTACCGGGCCCGTCCCTTTATGAAGGCAGATATCATCGCCTTGATTTTGACAGGATTATTAGTTGGACTTGGATTATGGTTGTTTGCAGTTAACCGAGGTCGGTTTTATAACCCCTTTCATTAAAATGAAAAACCAGGTAAGTTAGAAATTGTATCTAACTTACCTGGTTTTTTTGTATACCAAGATTCATCTTGTTAGCTTAAAGTTAAACCCTAGTCATTTACGCTCTGGTCTTCAATAGTACCACGTTCAATTGGCGTCCACGAATGTAGTTTTGCATGATAAGTGAATGCCGAATATAATCGTACCCATAATAAGTAAGGTCTGAAGAAGACGGCATCCAAAGTCGTCACAAAGAAAGCTTTCGCAACTTCTCCGGGATAACGTTTGTAATCTTGAATAAAGTATCGCCCAACAAAGAAGGCCATAGTCTGGAACAAATTGAATATGAAGTATAAGCCCATTAATATCAGAATCATCGGGATATTGATCATCCCTAAGTAAAGACCTAAGATGATGATAAATAAACCAAGTAGTTCAATAAACGGCGCTAAAAGTTCATACATCAAAAAGTACGGGTAAGATAACAAGCCTAGTAAGCCATAATTTGGATTTAGAAGAATAGATTTATGGGCCCACATCGTTTGCATCAAACCACGATGCCAACGAGCACGTTGTTTCGCTAGATCATCCATTGAGAAAGGCGCTTGCGTCCAACATACTGCATCTTCAGCAAAACGAATCTTATAAGGGATACCATTCTCGACATGGTGCCGATGTAGTCGTAAAGCTAAGTCCATATCTTCCCCAACACTATTAGGGTCGTACCCATTGATATCAATTACAGCTTGTTTTTTGAATAAACCAAAACCACCAGATACATTTAAATTTGCATTAAAGGCATCACTAGATATACGCGACCCCATAAATGCCCGGCCGTATTCCAAGGTTTGCATTGCAGCTACCAAATTTTTTGGTAAAGGTGTTTCTACTGGATAAGCATCTTTAAAGACGACATCATTAGCAATGCCCAACAGTCCCCCAACAGCTACTGTACGATCATTTTCGAAGAATAATTGAATGGCATTCTTTAGAGCATCAGCTTGTAAGACTTTATCTGCATCCATCGATACGAAATATGGATATTCACTCGCATTAATCCCCGCATTTACCGCATCAGCCTTATTACCGCCATTAACTTTTCGGATCAGTTTAATGGTTTTTCCACCTTTCGATATTTCATAAGCTGATTCGATCGGTTGGGTAGGTACTTGTAGGCGAATGGGGACATCGTTTTTCACCATATTAAATCGATCAATTACCTTCTGAGCAGTATCATCAGTTGATCCATCGTCTACTACGATAATCTCATAAATTTTATAGTCTAAATGCAGTAAGTTATCGATTGTTGTTATTATCGTTTCACTTTCATTAAAAGCAGGTACGACAATGGATACTGGGTAATAATATTCATGGTCTAATTGGTTCATCAATAGTTTCGTTTGTCGTCGTTTATAAAGTTTCACCGTAGCCATGATATTACCTATTAAGATATAAGTAATGTAGAAAATTAAGTAACCTAAGAAAAACTTTTCTGAGATTTGAAATAACAGATCAATATTCATAACTTAATCCCCTTTTTTCATAATAATAGGTCAATTGATCAATCGCATATTGATCTTCACCTTCAAATACTGATGATAGTCGTTGTGGTTGATCTACTAATTTACTTAAAGCTTCAGCAGCGTTCCGACGTACATACCAATCTCTTGATGTAACATTCCTTATTAGTTGCTCGATCGTTTCGTGACCAGGATAGGCTATTAAAGTACTCGTTGCTACACCGGTACATGCTATATAATCCACATCATCATTATTAGCCCATGATAAGACATATGGATAAGCTTCTTCGTTCTCGATTTTTCCGTAATATCTGAGTACAGCACATATATAATCAACATCTTCTGTTTCACCATCTAAGTATGGCAGCAAGAACTGTTGGAATTGTGCTGAACCCTTGATACGAGCAAAATCAATGACAGCCGTTTGATAATGCGATGACAACTGACTCCAATTCGTTTCTAGTAAGTGCAGTAATTCATCAAAGTCACCAGTAAAAGCTAATAGACTATCCGTGATTAATTTTGTATTTAAGGATGTTAAGTCTTCATGGCTCAACTGCTCAAGTCCTTCTACCACTGAATGAGGATTGCCTAAACTAGTTAAAGCCGCAAAAGCGTGATTCTTAGAATATATTGACGAGTGTAGAGGGATCTTCAATAGAATTGATTCCAACTCAGTCGTATCCCTGCCCTCTTGCTTAAATGGTAACTTACTAGTTACATAGGCATAATAAGCTTTATGGGTTGAAGATTCTTTTAAATAGTACTGGCCGACTCTTAGCCAATCTTTGTATGACTTATCAATGAAGTCTTTGATCAAATCATTATCTTTCTGGCTACTACTACTAAGTAATTCCTTAGCAATCTCTAAAAATACAATCATCTTCTTGGGAGATGTCACATCACGATAGAACATCTCACTGTCATAATTTAAACCCTTCATCTCTTCAAACCACTTGCGCACCTCTTCTTTTTTCTTATCGCTTCTCTTAGCAGAGAAATTAGTATAGCGCTGGTATAAGGATATCGAAAAATAAGTGAATATACTGATAATAACCAGTAGGATTAAGTAAAACAATAGAAAATTAAATTCCAAAATCAAAAAATCACTCCTCTTCTAAAGCTGTTAGCTCTAGCAAACTATTAAATTCATGTATACCTAAATGAATTTCTTGATTGCTGTAATGATTAGTTAAAGCCTCAAAGTTTTCAATCATCGCTACTAGCCCCTCATCATGGTAGGTATTTTGTGCTGTCAAATCAGCAATACCAACTTGCTGTAATTCGTAAACCGTTTGAATGGACTTATCGTATTGCTTACTCACACCTACTTCTTTAGCAATATGATCAATTTCTTTACCGCGATAATAATTCATAATGGCTACCTCATCGGAAGCTTCTGAAATAATTGCTTCTAATTCTTCATCAAACCCTTTTGTGTCTAGGTAATATGGTAGGCAAACAATCAGTTCCATATTCGCTGCTTTTGTTAGACCATAAACTTCTTTTAAATTGTCTACTAAGGTTCCCCAAACAGCTTTGGGATCATCTTGATATTCTTCTAAAGATTGAGGTTCAATATCTAAGACAAGCCCTTGCACCGGATGGCCAGCTTCTTTATATTGAATGACCTCTTTAACATAGGTAATTAATTCATTCTTTTCTTCAACTAGTGCCCATTCGGCCTCCCCATTTAAGAAGTAAACTCGCTTATTAGCTTCATTCACTTGATTCACAAATTGATTTAATTGGCCAACAAACTGGTCATCAGACAAATGATTACTCGAAACGAATTGATAAATCGAATCGATGTCATGCGTACTCATTGCTTCTACTGTATGGTCAACATTTTCAACTTGTAGATCATACCAAGAGTAGACGGCCGCTTCGATATTTTTAGCTTTACTAAAATAATTGAATAATAACATTGCGACAACAGTTCCTCCTATAGCTAATAACACTTGCTTAAATTTATAATTATCCAATAGAATCACTGCTCCTATTTTTAAATATAATTTTCTATACAATACCATATCCATAACATATAATGAATACCCCAAATTGAAAAAAAGACGACCGAGTCGTCACCCGGTCGCCTTTCCAATTTGCAAATTTAATTTTTAAAGTTTAATTGTGTTAATTAAGCTTCGATTGTAGTGATTGTACCCGCACCTACAGTACGTCCACCTTCACGGATAGAGAATTTAGTACCATCTTCGATT
>NZ_JBOEQF010000110.1:0-7021 GCF_050689315.1 Aerococcus sp. L_32 | reverse complement strand
CTCAATAGCATAACACCATGGCATCTCTTTGTCAATCATTTCTTTTAAGTTTTATACTTTAGTCAGCTCGCGGATTGGTCGCCCTTTTTCATCGTAGATAAAGTCCTTGACCCGCTGTCCATTCCCCATTGCAACAAGTAGTAGGTCACGATAAGGTTCTGCTAATTCTTCAAATAGGAAGCTTTCCTCATCTAATTGCTCCAGCTTACGTTTACTGTCAATCTCACCAGGACTTCTCAACTTACATTTAGTCGATGGTAACTTGTCCAAATGCCGTTTCTCAATACGATAGTAGTAGTTGTCATCACCATATGTAATTTCTAGGGCACCTGAATTGGTCCGTCGTTTATTCACATCGGCATACTTTTCTTGATGAAGTGTCCACCAGCTTTGAATGCCCTCAAAGGCCTCTTCCTCGCTAGCATATGACCCATGTTCCTTTCGAACGCCATCGCGTCGATTTTCCCAGTAGTTTGTGTAAACTTCCACCATGTACATCACTCCTATTCTCTTGATACCCCTATAATATAGGAAATGACCCTTTTGTGTAAACGTTTTCTAATAATATTCACACTTTCTTTCGGATTTCTTAATCTGGAATGATCCAGTAAGTTTTATCCGAATTATTATTAATTTCTTCAATTTGTGATTCAAACTCATCCGAATGATAGACATCCACGACTGCTTGCACCCACTCTTCTTCTGCTGTTTCAGGACCGGAAACTACGGCTTGCAGTAACAAGTCCTCCCGCACATCCTCCGCTAATAACATAGTTGAGAAGTCAACGCCCGCATCATAGGCGATTGAACCAGGAATAATGGCGTAGGCTAAATCTTCCAAGGTTCTTGGGATGGTCGCTGATTGCATAGGCACGATTTCAATTCCCGCTGTATTTTCTGCGATGTCATCAACAGTTAAACTTTCCAGATTGGCATCCTCACTTAATGCAATCCAACCCGCTTTTTCTAAAACGAGTAAAGCTCTTGTATAATTTGACGGATCATCCGGGATACCCACACGGTCACCGCTTGAGACAGCAGCCAAATCATCTTTGGTGCCAGGGAACAGACCTGCTGGCACTGTCGGTACCGGTGTCACAGCCGTCAGTTCTGCACCCGCTTCTTCATTAAAGTTGGCTAAATACAAGGAATGTTGGTCTACGTTTAAATCAGCTGACCCTTCTTGTAGGGCCACATCCGCTGACCGCAAGTCCGTAAACTCAATTTCTTCAACTGTATAACCCTCTTCTTCTAACTTAGGTGCCACTTGGTCTAAAAATAACTCGCTATAAGGACCAGGTGACGTCGCGACTCGAATAGTAGTTTCCTCACCACTATCACTAGAACACGCTGCAAGCACCGTTGCCGATAATCCCAATAACCCCAACTTCACAAAATGCTTCATTATACCCTTCCCCCATATCAAATTATTTTCTTTTCACACCTTCATTATAGTGAAGGTTTCAAGATATTGATAATACCTTACCTTAATCATGAGTAATCGTTTATAACGAACCCAACTATTATAATTGGATTAAATTTGCTATAATTTGGACACACTAAGAAATCCTAGTGAAACTTTCAAGGTGAAGGAGTTTTTTTCATGGTCATACGCTGTCAATTTGCCAATACCCCAAACATGATTGCTTATCATGACGAGGAATGGGGTCAAGATAAAACCACTAGTCAGACAGTCTTTGAGGCCCTGTGCTTAGAATCCATGCAAGCTGGTTTGTCCTGGGCTATTATCCTGAAAAAGCGGCCAGCACTGAGAGCAGCTTTTGCTGATTTTGACATGGAGTCCTTGGCAAAGTTTGATGAAACTGATGTTGACCGGCTTATGCTTGATGAAGGGATCATTCGTCACCGCCAAAAGATCCAAGCTATGATAAACAACGCCCAGTGTGCGCTAGCAATCGAAGAGGATACTCATTTTCCAAGTTTTAGAGATTTCATCTACCAAACAGCACATCAATTGGTGACCGAATTTGACGGAAATGAAGACGAAATCAATAAAGCGCTGATGAAATTACTGAAGAAACGCGGTTTTAAATTTGTCGGGCCAACTACAATCGAATCATTTCTGGAGACGATTGGTGTCTATAACCACCACGAACCACAGTGCGACTTCAGATAAAGATTTCATTTACTTAATTATGACTTAGTTTTACATGAAATTATTACGCTTACTTTATAATGTGATGTAAGTTAGTGATAAAATCAATTTATTTATAAACATGCGAGGAGATTTTTATGCCATTAAATATCAACCAACAAAAATGGGACCCCTTTGTTGTCCAACGTCTGAATACAGTGATTCGTGAATCAGCTTCAGATGCAAGTGTAAGCAAGCAAGATACTGAATACGCTGTATTTGATTTTGACAATACTACAATCATGCACGATATTGAAGACCATCTAATGATGTATATGATTGATCACTTGGCCTACAAGATGACACCAGATGAATTCTATGACGTCTTAACTACCGGCCCGATGAATTTCAACCAGCCTATTTTCCCGAATTCACAAAATATGGCAACTTACACTGATTTGGCAGATGATATCATCGCCCAATACCAAGTTTTATACACAGACTATATTGCCTTAGACGAGAGTGAACGCCTGCCACTAGAACAGGTGAAGGAATTGACCCAATTCAACGAATTTGCGGCGAAATTACGTTTATTCTACCAATTAGCAGGTAGTGAATTCCAAAGAACACCTGGCGAAAATTCACCGATTTACTGGTTCAAAGGCTATACTGTTGAAGAATTCAAAGCTTTATCTATAGCTGTATTCCAGGACGCCTTGGCTAAACCAATCGCCCTACGCCGACTATTTTCTAGCCCACATATTAAGAGCAAGGTCGGAAAAGTAGAAGCCTCATTCGAACAAGGCATTCGCATTCCCAGTGAGATCCTTCACTTATGGAAAATCCTTAAAGACAATAACATTACGATTTATGTAATCACAGCTAGTCCAATTGACTTGGTGCGTTCAGTGGTCACTCAAGCACCATTCAACTTAGACAAAAGCCAAGTTTTCGGCCAGTGCTACGATGTGGATGAAAATGGCATTATGGATTCTCGTCTGGAAGAAGGCACTTTTATCACTAAGGGCTTAGGAAAAGTAGAAGTGATTAAGAACTTCATGGTAGCCGAACACGACAAGCAACCAGCTTTGGTATTTGGAGACTCTATGGGTGACTATCCAATGATGACACAATTACCTTTCGTTAAGTTAGCGGTATTGTTCAACCGTTATTCTAGCGACCAAACCCAACAATTAATCGTTAAGGGGATCAACACTTACCGTCAAGACGACGCAAAATTGGTTATCCAAGGACGCGATGAAAACAAAGGAACTTTACGCCCAAGTATGGCGACCATTCCATTAGGTCACTTAGAACCCGTATTACAAGCCGGGGATTTATATTTATAAAATAGTAGAGAGATTAGGTGAAAATTCAATCTCTCTTTTTATATGTGCATAGTAAAAAACGCCAATAACAACTGTTATCGGCGTTTTTTTCGATTTATATTAGTAGGTCGTTGGTTCTCTAACCCTGTTTAGTCGGATGCGCTCGACCAGCTCAAGTCCACTTCAGAATAGTTTGCATCACACTTTGTATGATACGGCACTATTATTCCAGTGTTGTTGAGCTTAGCGGTCTCGCTTACACCCTTTTATTTATATGCTTTGATGTCTTGTTCTAATTGTGCTAAGAATTCATCAAATGGCATTGATGATGTTTCTTTAGAGCCATAGCGACGTACTGTTACTGTGTTTTCAGCTATTTCATTGTCACCAAATACTAATTGATATGGGATTTTTTGTGTTTGTGCTTCACGGATCTTGTAACCCATTTTTTCGTTACGGTTATCTACTTCAACACGCATACCCGCAGCTTTCATACGACGACGAATTTCTTCAACATGTTCGCCATGTGCTTCATCGTTAACTGGAATTAATTTAGCTTGAACTGGTGCTAACCAAGTTGGGAATGCTCCTTTATATTCTTCAATTAAGTAAGCAACGAAACGTTCCATTGTTGAAACAACACCGCGGTGGATAACTACTGGACGGTGAGTGTCTTGGCCATCTTGACCAACATAAGTTAAGTCAAAACGTTCTGGTAATAAGAAGTCTAATTGAACAGTAGACATTGTTTCTTCATTACCTAAAGCAGTCTTCATTTGAACGTCTAATTTAGGACCGTAGAACGCTGCTTCACCTTCTGCTTCAAAGTAATCTAGACCTAGGTCATCCATTGCTTCTTTAAGCATTGCTTGTGCTTTTTCCCACATCTCGTCATCATCAAAGTATTTATCAGTATTGTTTGGATCACGGTAAGATAAACGGAAACGGTAGTCTGTAATATTAAAGTCATCATAAACTTGTTTGATTAATTGCAATACTCGTGTGAATTCTTCTTTAATTTGGTCTGGACGTACAAAGATATGCGCATCATTTAAAGTCATTTCACGTACACGTTGTAAACCAGATAAGGCACCAGATTTTTCGTAACGGTGCATCATACCTAATTCCGCAATTCGAACTGGGAATTCACGATATGAGTGAATATCATTTTTATAAACCATCATGTGATGTGGGCAGTTCATTGGACGTAAAACTAATTGTTCACCGTCACCCATATCCATTGGTGGGAACATATCTTCATGGTAGTGGTCCCAGTGACCAGAAGTTTTATATAATTCAACATCTGCCATAATTGGTGTATACACATGTTCGTAACCTAAAGAAACTTCTTTGTCTATGATATACCGTTCAATAATACGACGGATTGTAGCACCTTTTGGTAACCAGAATGGTAAACCAGAACCAACTTCTGGATTTACCATGAAGATATCTAATTCTTTACCTAATTTACGGTGGTCACGTTCTTTAGCTTCCTCACGTTGTTTAATGAATTCTTTCAAGTCACGTTTTTCGAAGAATGCTGTACCGTAAACACGTTGCATCATTTTGTTATCTGAGTTACCTCTCCAGTATGCACCGGCAACAGATAATAGTTTGAATTCTTTAATATAACCAGTTGATGGTACATGAATTCCACGACAAAGGTCAGTGAATTCACCTTGTGAGTAAACTGTTAAAGTTTCATCTTCTGGTAAATCTGCGATGATTTCCAATTTATATTCATCATCCGCAAAGATTTCATTGGCTTCAGCACGTGTCACTTCGCGACGTTCAATTGGATAATTCTCTTTTACAATTTTAGCCATTTCAGCTTCAATTACTGGTAGATCTTCTTCAGCGATTTGTTTCTCTTGGTCCGTATCATAGTAGAAACCAGTTTCTATGGCTGGACCGACACCAAATTTAATACCTGGATACAAACGTTTCATCGCTTGCGCCATTAAATGAGCAGTAGAGTGACGTAAAATACCTAATGCATCTTCATGTTTAGGGTCAACGATTTCAATCGCACCACCTTCATTAATTGGGGCATTTAAGTCTACCAGTTCACCGTCAATTTTAGCCGCTAATGCGCGTTTTGCTAATGAGTTACTAATTGATGCAGCAACGTCACGACCAGTAACGCCTGCTTCGAATGATTTTTTGGCCCCATCTGGGAATACTAAGTCAATCATGTTTTTCCTCCTTTTTCCTTTTGAAAAATAAAAAAGCCCCATCCTAGCCGAAAAGACTAGAATGGGACGCTAATAAACAATATGCGTGGTTCCACCCAAGTTCGATAATATATGCAGGGCATATCTTATCCTCAATTGCTGATAATGGGGGCAACCCGTACACCTTATCACATGTGCATAATGCCATCTGTTTCGGTGCGATCTAAAGAGTGGTTCGCTATATGATCTTGCAAGTTTCTCACTAACCAACTTGTCCCTAATGTCCAATCCTAAAGCTTGTCTCTTATCATCGATATAGTTATCTGATTTCAAAATAAGTATAAGCATCGAGTCTATAATTGTCAAACAAAATTCATAAGAAACCGTTTCACATAGGTGATTTCAAGGAAAAAGAGACGAGTGTAAACCCGCCTCCTTCTGGTGAAAATTATTGTACGCGTGAACCGTCAGTGTATTGACCACTTTGGTTTGCTTGACGACGTTGTTGTTCAGCTGCACGTTTTTGTTCGTTTTGGTCACGTTCATACTCTGCGCGTGTTAACACGTCGTTTACGTTCATGTTCACTTCAACAACTGTTAAACCAGTCATTTGTTGAACGTTTTCTTTCACTGCTTTAGTCACTTTGTCAAAAGCAGCAGGAATATCTTTGCCATATTCAGCAATCACTTCAAGGTCTAAAGCTACTTCTTTTTTACCAACTTCGGCGCTAACACCTTTAGTTTCGTCTTCGCTACTAGAGAAGAAGTTCATGATTCCAGAAGTAAGGTTTCCCTTTAATTCTAAAATACCATCAATATTTTGAACTGTGTAGAAAGCAATTTTTTCTAATACACGGTCTTCAAAAGTTAAATCGTTCGTGTGTTTTACGTTCTCTGACATGTCAAATACCCCATTTCTTTCATTTTTAAATAATATAACCCATAAGTTGTAATTATCATATCAAATTTATCTACTTAACTCAAACAATATGATGCTAAAAATTGAAAAATGAGAACCAACTTTCTAAGTCAATTTGTCCATCAAAATATGCCCCTGCAATGTATCCAATTACTGAGAATACTAGGATAAATAAGGCAGGTCCAAAACCTAACCACATCCACAGTAAACCAAAAATGAATGCAATCAGTCCGCCAATAATACGATTTCTATATGGATACCAGCTACGTGGTGGTTGTTTCATATGCTCTGTGCCTCCCTATCAAAATTCGGTCCTATTTGACCAAGATTATCTAACACGCGCCTGGTTTTGACCGCGCCCCTGTTGGCTTACCTGGCTCGCATCATACGGTGTGGCAGATACTTTCACATTTTGAATACTTGTACCTAAAACGCGTTCTGCTCCAAGTTTGGCTTTTCCTGCGATTCGATCAGAAATTGCTTGAACCGAATTGTTTTTATCTAC
>NZ_JBOEQF010000109.1:0-7068 GCF_050689315.1 Aerococcus sp. L_32 | reverse complement strand
AATGACCTTCATTATTTTCATTATTGTAGTAATCTGCATCAACAATACCTACCCCATTAGGTAATGAAAGCCCACGTTTAAGCGGGTTTGAAGACCGACAAGCTAATTGTAAGTATTCATTCTCGCCCATATAAGCTTTCAAACCTGTTGGCACAAGCACTGGTTTCATAGCACTTTCGTCTACTTCACCTGCTACATTTAAATGCGCAAGGTCTTTTAGCACATGTTTCACACCAGTCTTCCACATTGCCGGTACAATAATATCTTCAGCCGCTGCGATATCATAGCCAGCCGATAAAGTTGTTGAACGTCTTGGTAATGTAATCGCCTCATCATTGGCATAGGCCGAGATTTTCTCAAATCCTCGTGTATTTTCTACTGTCATAAACAAATTCCATCCTTTACTACCCATACTTGAATTTTACTGACCTATTGTACCATTGATTAGCAGATTTCTAAACGTTAGACCCTATGGATTCAGTGCTACTTACTCGCTCTGGTCAGCAGCAGCTACTTCCGCATCTGCCACTTGTGCTGCTTCTACATCCGGTTCAACCATTTCTTCAGTAGGGGTTTCTTCAAGATAGCTAGTTTCTTCAAAATCTTCATCTGCTTCACCGTCAATATGCTCTGCATCAGACTTATTTACCCAAACGGACATTGACCCAGCATGTACTTTAAATACACCAGTACCATCCTCTTCAATGGTTACCGATCCTTCAATTTCACCCATCGCGTCTACCCACTCTTCTCCTGCATGGAGTTCTCCTACATACATACGCTTCTTCGCCTGTTCACCATTGGTTGCGATAAAAGCGAGTCCATCTGGATGTTCATCATCGCCAGTTCGGGTATAACCGATACAATTTTTATGATCAAAATAATCATGTTGATCACCGTAGGCATTTTCCCGTCTTAAGGCTAAAAGCTTATCTAAGGTCTCTTGGAAACCTTTGTAGTCGATACTTTCAATACCATAATAATCTCCGTAGAAAATAGCTGGTAAGCCTGATTGATGTAAGAGAATCAGACCATAAGCAATCGGTTTAAACCATTCATCTACCCACGACTCGAGGGCTTGTCCAGGCTGAGAATCATGATTATCGACGAATGGTACAGCTAGATCCGGTCGATCTTTTAAGAGTGATCCCTCAAGCAGTGATCCCATATCAAATTGATCCCAAGATGCAGCTGCTTGTTTAAAACGTTGATGTAAGGCCACATCAAATAGGTCAATTTGGTAATCCGTTTCCGCTAAATAATCGAAAAGTACACCGGTATTACTTTGCCAGTATTCCCCTACAACATAAATATCTGGATTACTTTCTCGTAAAGCAGATATTAGTTGGTCGATAAAAGCAAAATCGATATGTTTTAAGGCATCCAATCTAAAGCCATTTAAATCAAAAGAATCTAAATACCAACGCGCCCATTTTAAGACTTCTTCTTGAACATAAGGATTACCATAATCGATATCGGCAAACATTAAGTAGTCGAAGTTACCATTCTCTCCGTCCACTGCTTCATCATCTGCCCAACCTTTATTCTCACCTTTAATCATGAAAATACCACTTTCACCAGTTTTTTGATCAAAGTCAATCCCAGAGAAGCAGTTAAAATCCCAAATAAAATCTGAGTATTCACCATTTCGACCTGGGAAGGTAAACTTGGTCCAACCTTCAATATCTCGAGCTTCACCAAGCTTTTCTTGTCGATTTGTTGGGTTCATTGGGTAGGCTTGGAATACTTCCGTTTCATCAGCCCCACCCTTATGGTTTAAAACGGCATCCGCTAGCACCCAAATATCCTGTTCATGTAAGGCATCAATGGCCGCTTGATATTCTCGGCGGGTCCCGTATTTGGTACGAACCGTCCCTTTTTGATCAAATTCTCCAATATCAAATAAGTCGTACGTCCCATACCCAACGTCACTACTCGATTGACCTTTAGTTGCTGGTGGCATCCACACATGAGAAATCCCGATTGATGCCAAGTGTTCTGCATCTTCCGCTAACTTTTTCCATAAGCTACCATCATCAGGTAAATCCCATTCAAAATACTGCATTAATACGCCATTCATCACCATATCATTAGCCCCCGCTTTCGCCTAATCTTAATGCCTATGCCTATTTTTTCACGACTCTATTTCAGTTTCTTGCTTTGTGGATTGATTAGATTCAATATCACATTACAGTTATTATACCGAAAGTTTCTTCAATGAGATAATTTTAGCTTTGCCAAGCTATCGTATTAGCATTTTTTAAAGCTCTTGCTAGTTTATACGCTATAAATCAGCAAAACACAGCAAATATTTTTTCAAAATCTGTGACCCCTTCCAAGCGGTTGAAATCAAGGAAAATTAATGTGATATTTTAAGCAAATGGTCTTTAAATCTTCACAAAAGTCCTATAGAATGGAGACATTAGGTGAAACCACCTTTGGCGTATATCGCCATAAACATTCCCAATCTTCGAAATATTAAAAATATAAATATAAAGGGTGCCTGAAATGCGAAAACTATTAAAATGGGTTTTATTGGCGAGCATCATGTTACTAGTTGGTAACCACGTTGAAGCGCGCGAATCTTCTACTAAACTAGGTAATGCGGTCAATGAAACTTTAACTGAAACCCAATCCTACAAGCAATCTACGACCATCGTACAGGTAACTACTGAACCCGCAAACACTGAAACGGTTATGTCGACCCTTTCTTATGATAATGCTGATAACTTTTCTGGAACACTTATTCAAAAAGATCTTGCTTCTGGCAGTGATGATGCCATCTTACAAGTTCAATCACACGACGCCCAATCTACCTACAAGGAAAATGGCAGCGAATGGCAACAAAGTTTAACCAATGACTCTCACCTAGACCGTTTAAATGTCCTATCTCTTAGTCAAATCCACAGTATATTAACGACACTTGATACAATTGGTGAATGGACCGGTTCTTTAAGTGACCAAACGGTTTCTTTCTCTGGGGAAAATGAGCAATTAACCAATTTATTGAATGGTATTGTGAGTGATTCTTACAACAACGACGCTATCCACCAAATTCAATTGGTGACTGACCGTTATACGAATGAAATTAAATCCATCGAGTGGACCGTTTCTGGGACTAGTCGTATCAACAATCAAGCTGTAACAACTTCTGTCGAAGTGAGATTATCACAATTATAGTTAAAGGAGTCTATATGAGCCGTTATTTAGTCGGAACCATCTTTGCCATTTTATGTATTTTAGTCAATGTTTATATCGTCTGGAAGGGGCAAACCCCTGAAGGCATGACTGCTGCCCAACAAGCCCGTTTGAAGGTTGTTGGCGGGGTCTTGCTGCTCTTGGCCTTTATTGCACTCACATTTGGTGAAGCTTTAGGGCTCCAATAAGCAAAAGAATAACATTTTTCAAAGAGTATGGTCTATTTGCACACGAAAAGAGATAGAAAATACGTGTTAAAAGAAAAAAACGATGAATGAATATTAAGTAGTTCAGTTTTGGAGTACAAAATGACAAAATGTACTTCAAAATGGACTACTTTTTTCATTTTAACTTACATACCAAATTACATACAAAATGATTTATAAAATGCAATTGAAAATGATAATTGAATGAAAATTTGTGATTTTGTGGTATTATGATAATATAACTTATAGAAAAAATTGCTTATTCAACTAACGGGCAGGATAATGAGAAAAGGTTTTTTGATAGAAATAAGAAATTAGATGGTAAATTAGTTAAAAAGGCTGTGTTATAAATGAAAGTTTCTTTGATTGCTGCGATGGATAAGAATAGAGTGATTGGCAAAGAGAATGACATTCCTTGGAGGATTCCCAAGGACTGGGAATATGTTAAAAATACTACAAAGGGACATCCGATAATATTAGGTAGGAAGAACCTTGAATCAATCGGAAGAGCCTTACCTGACAGAAGAAATATTATTCTGACGAGAGATAAGGGGTTTACCTTTAATGGTTGTGAAATTGTTCATTCAATAGAAGATGTTTTTGAGTTATGTAAAAACGAAGAAGAAATTTTTATTTTCGGAGGAGAACAGATTTATAATTTGTTTTTCCCTTATGTTGAGAAAATGTACATCACAAAAATACATCATGAATTCGAAGGAGATACTTTTTTTCCAGAAGTGAATTATGAGGAATGGAATGAGGTATTTGCCCAAAAAGGGATAAAGAATGATAAAAATCCGTATAACTACTATTTTCATGTATATGAAAGAAAAAACTTATTGAGTTAACGGGTGCGTTAATTGAAGAAGAACAGTAAAGATAAAGCACAAGAGCTTGGGATTACTCCAAGCTCTTTTTGTCATTTGAAATAAATTATATCTTTCCAATCAAATTGTTTATCTGTAATCCCTAATCTTTGAGCAGGTGTCAAAACCTTTTTATCCGCTGATTTAAAAGGGCGACAAAAGTTGTAGTAAGTTCTTAGAATTGTAATCGCAAATTGAGCATACTTCGGATTGAAGTTAGCGTAAATATAGCTCTTCTTATCACCACGAGCTGTTGTTAATGGTCTTTCAAGAGATGATATATAACGTCTTATCTGTTGAATAAAGCTATTGGTCGAATGGTCATTAACATTTAATAGCATCTTTGCGATTTCGTTTGGTTCCAGAGCAGATAAATCCGTTCTACAATCAACTGAATAAAATCCTTTATCCTTAGTGGCTAATGGATGTTTGATAGGGTTATCGGCATATTTGCGATATCTTTCTCCATCTTTACTAATAGCCTCTTCGTGGAATTGATGACTTGTTAGTAATTCAGTTAGATAATGAGATGCCAAAGTCCGTAGAAACTTTGTTTTGAATCTTCTGATATCTCCCCAATCGAGCAGTTCTGCTTTTGCTTGTCCGAATTCTTTTAAGCATTGTTTTCTGCTTTTCGTCTTGTTAACTTGGCAAATAAAATGATGTGCATCGCTCAACCTTAATTCTTTCGTGAATACTCTATAAAAGGCGTTTCTAATAGAGAAGTCATCATCACTAATCATTCGCCATTCGTCGGCATTAACCATTTGTTTAATTAACCAATAGTGAGCAGTTGTAGTATAAGGAGCATCAACATTTAAACCATCGACAAATCTACTCCTATTAGTAATTTTCCCTAATTCGTGAAGATAAGCATTCCTATTTTCGCTATCGTTAGCGGATGGTTCTTGTGGATAATAAGACCAATCTAACCTATCATTTTTACGACTAAAAGTATTGAGATGGTCTTCTTTGAATTTTCTTGTATCTTCATTTAATTCATCCATTGAAATATTCCAATCATAGGCAACATCAGAACGGAACACATATCTTGATAAGACCTCAGCAGATACAACTATATACGTTTGCATATTAAGGTCTTCAAACCCCGTATATTTCTTTGAACCTTGTCCTTTCTTACGGACGTTATTTAGGTAGTAGTGCATCTTGTCCGTATTAAGCCACATCTCGTTAAATTTCTTTGTTTGAAGGGGTTGTGTCTCATATCGTTCTAAAAACTCCAAACAACGCCTATACAGCCACTCCAGCTTATGATAGTAGGTTCCAACTCCAATTCCTAAAATATCACAAGTACGACTGACTGAAACCCTTCCAACAACCATCTTAGCGAACATTGGAAGAATGGTGTTCTTTTGTTGGTGATAAGTAGTGGTTTCTTCTCTTTTTGGTAGAACATTAGTGAACTTCTTACACGCCTTACATTGATAGCGTTGAGATTTGCCCCTACTTTTCCCCCTTTTGTAAAATTGCTTCGGCTCATTGAATGGGGTTGATTCTTCTTCCGAGCAGCCTTCTTTATGAAATTGATAATCTGGCTCAACATCTTGGATGCTATTGATTTCTATAAGGCGTTTAATTTCTTCAACAACAGACCAATTAGATAAAGGGGTTACTGTACAGTTTTGCGATACACCTCTGCCAATAGGATTGTCATTGCAGTACATACCTTTATGACCTTTATCTTTGGAACTACCAGTCATTTTATATCGACTTGGTTTCCCTTTTACATCTTTGAATTTGTGCTGTTCTTTCCCAAAATTACAACAAAACGGATTGATGCAGTAATTATATTGAATGGGATATTCAGAACCGTTCCATTTAAAAGACGTTGGCAAGAACAACATTTTGTTATACCTTGTTGCAAATCGTTTTGGAGTTAATAAATCATATTGTTTAGCCCTATCTTTTAATTCTTCGTTTGAAATCGGAATTTTAACATCTACAATTTCATCTTCCTTCGTGGCTAATCTTTTAAGCTTGGTCATTGTCTATCAACCCACTCTATCTTTGATACCCATTTTTTCAACAATCCGCTTATTACTTCGCTTGTTGGCAATCCATTCAATAAACTTCTTATCGTCTAAAATGTTCAATAAGAATTCATCCACTGCTTCGCTTTCAGTACGCTCTGCATATTCAGCGTATTGCTTAACTATCACCCTTACTTGCTCTGATATTTCCCAATCCACAGACTTAGCGTTCTTATTTTTTGGCTCAAGAAATTGCATAGGAAAATGCACCCCTTTTTGCTTAGTAAATTGTAACCATTTTAACACACCAATTTGCATTCCTACAATAATTATTTCACGTTCGCATTTTTATATACATTTTAACTTACATTTTGTGGTGTAAATTAACAACAAACGTTGATTTAACAATAAAAAACGAGTATCAAATTCAGTTGCAATTTGATACTCATTTAGGTTTACATTTTCACTTTTTGTACTCCAAAACTGAACTACTTAAATGAATATGCTATTACTTTTATTGTTAATCATCTATGTTGCATATACGTTAATAGTTACTTTCAATTTACAGTTTGAATATTTTTCTAGGTTTTTATTTGTTATTCTCATTGTATGCCGTGGCATATTATCTTTTAAATATGGAGATAAGACTGGGACAATACAGATCTCAATCAACTAAATAAAGAGAGAAAAAAGATTTCGAAATGAAATCTTTTTTCTCTCTTTTAATTTTTCGCTTAAATCGTACGTTTATGATTAAATACTTGTTTTGAGTCGTCGATTTTTTGCTTGTTACCAAAGGCGACTAGG
>NZ_JBOEQF010000108.1:0-7092 GCF_050689315.1 Aerococcus sp. L_32 | reverse complement strand
AGACGCATTCGCAGCTATCTGTGAACAAGCAAAAGCAGCTTTAAACAAATAATTCAATCAAAGTCCACGTAGCACCAGCTTTTAGCGAGTGTCTACTGGACTTTTTTTGTTTATGAGATCAAATCGTTTTGGTGTTCTTTTTAAACTATCAAGGGTTATGAAATATTCGTATTATCCAAATCACCTAACGCTTGGTAAAATATGTGTTAGAAATAGCCGTGGTCCATTTTTCCAAAAAATGAATCATGAATATTAGAGGATGAAAGAAAATGCTATTGCCTAGTGGTGGATTCAATCTGATTAAACTAAAGTAAGTCATCTTATGATAGAATGAAGCGATAGCGTCAAAAGGAAAAATTTATAAGTTAATGTAGAGGTGAAACAGATGTCAATTATCGACTTAAAAGACGTCGCGGTAAAATTTGATACACCAAATGGTACCGTTGATGCAGTAAAAGATGTCAATATTTCAATCGATGAGGGCGAAATATTTGGCGTGATTGGTTACTCTGGTGCTGGTAAATCCACACTGGTTCGTACCATCAATCGCTTGCAACCAGTAACTTCTGGGCAAGTAATTGTAAATGATAAAGAAATCAATGCCTTATCAGAAGCAGAATTGCGTGCTTCTCGTAAGAAAATTGGGATGATTTTCCAACACTTTAATTTAATGAATGCAAGAACGGTTGAGGGGAATGTCCTTTTCCCATTGAAGGATTCTAAATTATCTAAGGAAGAGAAAAAACAGAAAGTTAACGAATTGTTGGAATTAGTTGGATTAGCGGACCGCAAACATGCCTACCCAAGCCAACTATCTGGTGGACAAAAACAACGTGTAGCGATTGCGAGAGCCTTGGCTAACGACCCAGATGTTTTATTATGTGACGAGGCAACTTCAGCCTTAGACCCTAAAACAACATCTTCAATCCTTGACTTATTGAAAGAATTGAACGAACGCTTAAACTTAACAATTGTCATCATTACCCATGAAATGCATGTTATCAAAGAAATCTGTAACCGTGTGGCGGTAATGGAACATGGTGTGGTTGTTGAACAAGATACAATTTTCAATATCTTCAGAAACCCACAACAAAAATTGACCAAAGACTTTATCGAGTCTGCGTCACCAATTGAAAAGGGGATTCAAGAAGTTTTAAGCAAACCAGAATTGTTGAATATTCACCCAGATGACCGCGTAATCCGCGTAACCTTCTCAGGTGCTTCAACTGGAGATCCGTTAATTTCTAAATTAACAGAGCAATTCCAAGTGAAAGCCAATATCTTATTTGGCAATATTGAAATTTTACAAAATATTCCAGTGGGTACTTTGCTACTAAGCCTAAGTGGTGAAGATGCGAAAGTACAAGAAGCCATTAAATTTATTACCTATGAAGGTATCACTTTAGAAGAATACAAAATCGAAGGCGACCACTATATTCAAGAGGAGGTTGATGCATAATGAATTTTATCGAAAGTATCCTACCAAATGCAGCAAGCATTCCTGATGAATTTATAGAAGCAACAATTGAAACACTTTATATGACACTCTGGACTGCGGGACTTGGATTTGTTCTTGGTCTTGGACTAGGTGTTTGGTTAGTCTTAACCCAACCTAAAGGGTTAAAAGCTAACGCAGCCGTTTACGGCGTCTTAGACAAGTTTGTGAATATTTTCCGGTCTATTCCATTCGTTATTATGATTGCCTTACTCGTGAATATCACAAGATTAATTGCTGGTACTTCAATCGGTACAACTGCAGCAATCGTGCCATTAGTCGTAGCAACTGTGCCATTCTATGCCCGTCAGATTCAAAATGCCTTGGTTGAAGTAAACCCTGGTGTTATCGAAGCGGCACAAGCAATGGGTTTGTCTACTGGAGATATTGTCTTCAGAGTTTACTTAAAAGAAGCCTTACCAGGTATTATCCGTGTATCTGCATTGTCAATCATCAATGTAATCGGACTAACAGCTATGGCCGGAACTATCGGTGGTGGTGGTCTTGGTAACTTGGCTATCACACGTGGATATAACCGGTTCCAAACGGATGTTACGATTATTTCTACAATCATTATCTTAATTATTGTCTTTATCTCTCAAGCTATCGCAGATCGCTTGGTGAAAAAAGTAGAGCACTAAAAATCTGTCACTAATCAAATTTTGGAGGAGAATTATGATGAATAACAAATTTAAATTATCTGCAACAATCTTTGCTTCAATTATTGCTTTAGCTGCTTGTGGTACAACTGGTAACGAAAGTGCATCAGATGCATCTGAATCTGCAACTGAAGAACAAGCTGAATACACTGTTGGTGTCGTTGGTGATACTGAACGTTTAGTATGGGAAGACGTTGCTGAACGTGTGGCAGACGAAGGCATCACCTTAAATGTTGAAACCTTTACTGACTACGTAACACCAAACACTGCTTTAGTAGATGGTTCATTAGATTTAAATGCCTTCCAACATTTAGCTTACTTAGCTGAATTTGTGGCATCAAACAATGCTGACTTACAACCAGTTGGTTATACTTATATCTCTCCAATGGGTGCTTACTCAGAATCATTAGAAAGCATCGATGATTTAGCTGACGGTGGTACAGTTGTTATCCCTAACGACGTGACTAACGCTGGTCGTGCCTTATTACTATTAGAATTAGCAGGCGTACTTGAAGTTGACGATGCTGCTGGTATTACACCAAGTGTTGAAGACATTACTGCTAACCCTAAAAACATTGAAATTACTGAAGTTGACGCCGCTCAAGTACCTCGTTCGCTTGCTGATGCTGATTTAGTAGTTGCTAACACAAACTACGCAGTCGATGCAGGTTTAGTACCTGAAGAAGATTCAATTTTCTTAGATACAGATGACTTGGGTTCATTAGGTGCACAATACAAAAATGCTGTTGTTGTAAAATCTGAAGATGCGGAAAACGAAGACATCCAAACAATTGTGGAAACTTACCAATCTGACGAAACTGCAGCTAAAATTGATGAAGTAACATCAGGTGCTGACCAACCAGCTTGGACAGACAACGATGACATTGCAGCTGACTTTGAAGAAGTTGTAAACCAAAGCGAATCAGCTGAATAAGCAATTCAATTTATATTGGGAGGAGGAAATTGGATGAATAAGAAAGTGAAATTTTCAGCTACTTTATTGGCTTCAATCTTCGCTTTAGCCGCTTGTGGTAATGGGGAGTCTACTGAATCAGATTCTGCAGCCTCAAATCAAGTAGCCAACACAGAAGAAACTTCTGAATATACGATTGGTGTTGTGGGCTCTGCAGCTCATGATGTTTGGGATGACGTAGCAAGTCGTTTAGAAGATGAAGGTATTCAACTGAATATTGAAGAATTTTCTGAATACACTACGCCAAACAATGCGCTTGCCGATGGATCACTTGATTTAAATGCCTTCCAGCATTTAGCTTTCTTAGCTGACTATGTAAATGCAAACGATGCTGACTTACAACCGATTGGCTATACTTTCATTTCACCAATGGGTGCCTACTCAGATGTTGTTGAAAATATTGATGATCTAGCGGATGGTGCTTCAGTTGTCATTCCAAATGATGTGACAAACGGGGGTCGTGCCTTACAATTGTTGTCCTTAGCTGGTCTAATTGAATTAGATGACGCTGCGGGCATTTCACCAACAGTAAGTGATATTACTGCTAACGATAAAAACTTAGACATTACTGAAGTGGATGCAGCACAGGTTCCGCGATCTCTTGCGGACGCTGACTTAGTGGTTTCAAATACCAATTATGCAGTGGATGCTGGATTAAATCCTTCTGACGATGCCATTTTTGTGGATACCGACAACTTAGATGATGTTGGAGCGCAATACAAAAATGCGATTGTTATTAGAGCTGAAGATGCAGAAAATGAAGACTTCCAAAAAATCGTGGAAGCATATCAATCTGAAGAAACGGCTGAAGTAATGGATGAGGTAACATTAGGCGCTGACAAACCGGCATGGTCAGATAATGATGATGTTGCAGGTGAATTTGCTAAGGTGTTAGAACAAGCCAACTAGAAAATTTATTTGGTGACAAGCACTTGATTAGAAATACTGAAACGTGGAAAAATGGGTTAACCACCTGTTTTCCACGTTTTTATATTAAGTGGTCTTTCGAAGCACACCAGCTGAATAATTTGCAATTATAGCTTTACAGCGACAAAGCAAGCACAGGAAAAAGCTAATTATTGATGGAAACTGTTTTTTTATATGGCAATTATCGAAAAATTAAATTTATTTCATTATCTCTTTTTAGTGATATTCTATCTATGATTTAAAGATTCAATCTGATAAAATAAGTTGAATTTATTCAAAGTAAAAAATGAACTTAGGAGAAGACATGAATGAGTCATATTAAGATGGGACTAGCACTTCGCCAATCAGTTGAGGGTGATATGGCGCAATTAGCTAAGATGCTTGAAGATGCGATTGCTTTACTTGCAATGAATAATGTAGATCAATGGCAAAACGGTACAATATCCAGCAAAATGCTATTAGACGCAATTATGCATGACCAAGCCTTTGTCTGGGAGCAAAGGGATGCCACAGGGATTGCAGGATTCTGTGTCTTGAATACTTACGATGAACTATACGAAGAAACCCTTGCTGAAGGCAAATGGACTGTAGATGGCCCTTATTTGGCGATTCACCGTGTCATGGTTTCCCAACATTTACGTGGTCGTAAAGTTAGCACTCAAATGTTTTTAGACATTAAAAAAATGGGGGTAGACAGTAACATTGCCTCATTACGAATTGATACCCATCCAGACAATATCATAATGCAGAAAACCTTGAAACGTAACGGTTTTGTCCGCACTGGTTTACTTTATATGCCATCAGGCAGTCCGCGCTACACTTACGAATTTGATTTATCCCAGTTTTAGACTAAAATAGTAACTATAGCTTTACAAAAATTTAGTCTGGAATAGAGAGGTAGTAAGTTATGTATTATGTTAAGAACGAACGTAACGGTGAAGAGATTTTTGACCCAACTGTTAATTTGGCGATTGAATATTTTCTATTGAACGAGAAGAAGTTAGATGAACCCATCTTGCTTTTTTATATCAACGAACCTTCGATTATTATTGGTAAGAATCAAAATACCCATGTTGAAATTAATGAGCCTTACGTGAAAGAACATAATGTCCACGTTGTTCGCCGTTTCTCAGGTGGTGGGGCGGTTTACCACGACTTAGGTAACATCTGTTTCTGCTTCATTACCAATGATGACGGCAACTCATTTAGGGACTTTAAGAAATTTACCGAGCCTATTATTGAATCTCTTGGCAAAATGGGGGTTGAAGGGGCTGAACTTAGGGGCCGTAATGACCTTGTAATCGGTGATCAAAAGTTCTCTGGCAATGCCATGTATGCTAAGAACGGCCGTATGACTGCGCATGGGACCTTGATGTTCGATGTGGATATTGATGAAACAACGAAAGTATTGAAACCTAAAGCCGCTAAATTGAAAGCTAAAGGGGTTAAGTCAATCCGTTCTCGGGTAACGAATATCAAGCCACACATGGATGCTGCATCTCAAAACATGACGCTATTCGACTTTAGAGCTGCCTTATTGCGTGACATATTTGATGTTGAAAATCTTGAAGACATCCAAGAATATGTCTTAACTGACGATGACTGGGCATGGATTGAAGACTTCCGTCAACAATATACCAATAACGATGAGTGGAACTACGGTGAGAATCCGGACTTTGAAATCATCAGAGATGAAAGAACGCCCGCTGGCCAAATCGAATTCCAATTTAATATTTCAAAAGGTAAAATTAAAGCATGTAAAATCTATGGTGATTTCTTTGGTTTAGGGGAAATTACTGACGTTGAGAATGCCTTGATTGGTCAAGAATATAGCCGTGAAAATTTAATCGATGTTTTTAACAACATTAACATTAAAAACTATTTTGGGAACGTGACAGCCGAAGAATTAGCTGACCTAGCATCGCTATAACAATAAATATAATTGAGAGGCAAGGATTCAAATGAACCCTTGCCTTTTCTTATTGAAGGCAAATTTCGCTACAAAAAAACCAGCCAACCGATCTGGTTAACTGGTTTATGAATACTATGGTTTGTCTTAGCCGAATGCGCGGCGAATTTGGACACTCGCATTGCCTCTGGCAATTTCAGTTCCGCGTTCACGTATTAATCCAGCATTCAATGCGGATACTTCAGCGTATTCTTGGGCGAATGAAATTAAATCTTCAATTTCATCATCTGTTAATTCGTTGGCTTCAAATTTAATTAAAGCAAAGTAGGATTCATTATAAACATATAAGTCTACTTGCGCAAATTCATCCTTAAAGTCACGCGCGAAAGCTATGAAATCTTCAAAAATCCGGAAGACTAAGGTGATTTCTCTAGGAACACGAGGTGCCTCAGTTTCAGCACTCGTTGCTTTTTTCTTCTTGTCGGCCTCTTGGTTAGCGAGGCCATCTAAGACGTTTTGGCGTTCGTTTGTTTTTGCTTTATCTTCATCTTCAAGCTCGCCGATTGTTTCCATTAATTGTTGGAAAGCACTATCTTCTTCATTGTCATCGCCAAAACCTTTACTGATATACAAATCGATACCGTTTCTTTTTGGCATTACTTGGAAAGTGATCGCTTCAGTGTGTTGAAATTTCTGTGACACATCGACCTCTTCAAGGATACTCATGAAAAAATGCTCAACTTCGTTTTGATTGCTCATGATATCCATAAACGAGATGCCTCGCTCAATTAAATCATCAGTATCTATAAACACGCGCATAGTATTTTCGTTAATATACTCCATTTCCATCGTAATCACCCCAATCTATTAATAAGTAGTGTAAACTAATTGATGCGAAAATTAAAGTAATTTAGTTTGAGAAAATAAAAAGAGTACAGAAGTTTGCACTCTTTCCATCATATTATCTTGTTTTAAAATTTAATTCGCGTGTGCTTCTTGTTCGTCGTAAGAGGCCAACGCTTGTTGTAATTCAAGTTTACGAACGCTTCTTGGTAAGAAACGACGAATTTCATCTTCGTTATAACCAACTTGCAAACGTTTATCATCTAAAATAATAGGGCGTCGTAAC